>JAEXPO010000685.1 GCA_023446675.1 Bacillota bacterium
TATTCCTATCTTGCCCTCATCGTTCCCGCCGCAGCAAAGCCCCTTGGCCTGTTTCTGATGAAGCAGTTTATGGAGCAGATCCCGGAGGCGACGCTGGAAGCGGCGCGGATAGACGGCGCAAGCGAGCTGGCGGTATTTTATAAAATAGCGCTGCCCCAGGTTAAACCGGCCTTGCTGACGCTTATCATCTTCTGTTTTCAGGATCTTTGGAATATGCAGGGCGCGACCTATATTTACAGTGAATCGCTGAAAACACTGCCTTATGCCCTGTCCCAGATTTCGGCCGGCGGCATCGCAAGAGCGGGAGCTACCGCCGCGGTTGCCGTCATTATGATGATTGTTCCCATTATTATTTTTGTCGTCAGCCAAAGCAACATTATTGAAACCATGTCCAGCTCAGGAATTAAGGAATAGAAGGGGTGTGTTGCAATGCGTTTCGGAAGAGGAAAGGGAAGGACGGTTATCGCTTCGCTTTTGGTCATGATCCTGGCAGCCGCTTTTTCTTTGTCCAATGTCACAAGGGTATACGGGAAAGAGCCCTATCAAACCTACAGCTTTAATTTTTGGGGGGAGGACATTATTCAACCCCACGCCTACCTGTATGAGGGAGCCTTAAGCAGCTCCGGGGACGGGGTTTCCTTCAGCTTTCCCAGAGATATGTTTATATTTGAGGATAATCTCTATATTGCGGACACAAACAACTCCAGAGTACTTAAAATGACAAGCGGGGGAGAGCTTCTCCTGGAAATAACGGAGGCGGCTGGCCCGGGAGATCCTCTGAACAAGCCCCAGGGCGTGTTTGTCACCTCCGCCGGACACCTTTATGTTGCCGATACGGATAACGGCAGAATTGTGGAATACGACGAGACCGGGCGGTTTATCCGCAGCATAGGACGGCCTGAAACAGATTTGATAGCTGACAGCCAGGCCTACAAGCCCACCAAGGTTGCGGTGGATAAGGTGGGCAGGATTTACGCCATTGCCTACGGTATCAATATGGGGCTTGTGGAATTCAGCAGGGAAGGCGGCTTTCAGGGCTTTATGGGCGCCACAAAGGTGAGCGTGGGCGCGTTTGAGTATCTATTGAAGTATTATTTTTCCACAGAGGCGCAAAAGTCCAGAATGCAGACCATTATACCCACTGAGTACAGTAATCTTTTTGTTGACGGCGAGGACTTCCTTTATGTCACCGTCAGCAATTTGTCGGAGGAGGATCGCAGCTCCGGAGCCGACGCCGTAAGAAGGCTGAACCCCACGGGAAAGGATGTCCTGCGAAGACTTGGAAACGTCCCTGTCATCGGCGACCTGTACGGCAATAAGGACACCGATTTTTCCCAGTTTGCCGACATATGCGCGACGGCTTTCGGCTGCTATTTTGTCCTGGATTCCGCCGGGGGAAAGGTTTTTGCCTATGATTACGACGGCAATATCCTCTTTGGCTTTGGAGGAAAGGGGAATCGGGAGGGCTTAATGCAAAGCCCTTCCGCCCTGGGCGTAAGCACGGATTTAAGCCGCCTGTATGTTCTGGATTCCGTACTTAACAGTATTCAGGTTTATAAGGCGACGGAGTATGGGGCCCATCTTTTTAAAGCTCTGGAGCTGAATTACAGCGGCGATGCACCCGGGGCAAATCTTGAGTGGGGCGAGGTGCTCAGGGCCAACGCCAACAGTGAGCTGGCGTATACCGGGCTGGGCAAAACCTATTTAAAGGAAGGCGATTACAGCAGGGCTATGTCCTATTTTAAGCTTGGAAATAACCGGAAGTATTATGCGAAGGCCTTTTACTATTATCGGAAAACCGTCATGGAGAATAGCTTCGGGGCAATAATGGGAGGGATCCTGGCGGTTTCAGGAGGACTTTTCCTTTTCAGGAGGGTAAAAAAAATCAGAAAATGGGCAGGTGATGTACGATGTACTATGTTAAAACGCTAAAATATGCCTTTCATGTTATTGTCAGGCCCTTTGACGGCTTCTGGGATCTTAAGCGGGAGCAAAGAGGGGGCCTGGCGGCAGCCTGGACCTTTGTGGCACTTGCCATATTAACGCTTACCATGGAGAAGCAGAACACCGGCTTTCTGTTTAATTTTAACAGGTTAAGGGATGTCAACCTGGTTGCGGACAGCATTACCGTTTTGCTGCTTTTTGTCCTGTGGTGCCTGTCCAACTGGTGCCTGACCTCTTTGATGGATGGGGAGGGGACCATGAGGGATATTGTGACGGCAATGGGCTATGCCCTTTTTCCGATTATTCTCATCAGGCTTCCCTTGATTCTTCTAAGTCATACGATTACAAGCAGCGAGGGCAGCTTTTATTACCTTTTCGGAGCTGTCAGCTATCTCTGGGCAGGTATGCTGGTGTTCCTGGGTACGCTGGTTACCCACCAGTACTCCGTAAGGAAGACCCTCCTCACCTGCCTGTGCACACTTATAGGAATGGGGATTATCCTGTTCATCGGATTATTGTTTTTTAACGTTGTCCAGCAAATGTACACCTTTATAATAACCGTCTATAAAGAGCTGCGGTTTCGGTAACGGAAGGGAGATGGAAACAATGCGCCGACGCTTTAAGAAATATATGGTGCTATGTCTGGCGGCGATGCTGCTCTGCATAGGTCCCGCTCCCGCAATACGGGCCGACAGCGGCGGGGAGTCCGGGACGGCAGTGAAGAAAGCTGTTCAGAGCCCGTCGCCGTCATACAGAGGCTCCAATGAGCCGGAAGGAATGAAGCTGGCTGCGGAAAACGATTACCTTGCCCTTTACATCGACGAAAGGGAAACCGATGTGGCCGTAGCGGTTAAAGCAAGCGGTGACATATGGTACTCCAATCCGCCGGCTGCCCTGGAGGATGAAGGAGCAAGCGCTTATTATCAAAAACAGATGAAATCCCAGATTTCTTTGACATATTTTAATGCCAATATGCAGTCAAGTGAAATGGACAACTATAACGACAGTATTCTGGGGGAGCAGTTTGAGATCCTTTACGGAGTCAACGGCGTTACGGTCGTTTATACCATGGGAAAGGCGGAAGGGGCGCTGCTTATCCCTTATGCCATACGGGCTGATCGCATGGACGGCTACCTTGCCCGTATGGAAGAAAGCGCCGCAAAAAAGGTGAAACGCAATTATACCCTTCTGGACGGATCTTCCTTGTCCGACAGCGAAAAAGCAGAATACCTCAAGCTTTATCCGGCACTTGAAACCCAAAGCGTTTATGTTTTGAAGTCCGGTGCAAAGGATTATGTTAAAGAGGAGCTTTCGGCTTATTTTGAGGCGGCAGGCTATTCGGCGCAGGAGAGGGATAAGGACGCCCAGGAGCTGGGCATTGCCTCTGAGGACGATAAGCCCTGGTTCAAAATTCCTCTTCAATACACGCTGGAAGAGGATAATCTTCTGGTAACGGTTGATCCCGGTGCGATTGAATACAACACCGACGGCTATTACCTTGCGGAGCTGGACTTAATGAAATATTTCGGGGCTGCCGGAGCTGATGAGGAGGGCTATCTTTTTGTTCCTGACGGAAGCGGGGCTCTGATAAACCTCAATAACGGAAAAACCGGCGCGGCCTCCTACAGCGCTGCGGTTTACGGGCAGGACAAAACAATGAATTTCATGAAGCCTTTCAAATCGGAGGCGGACGAGTCCCTTGCGGTAAAAATGCCTGTTTTTGGACTTAAAGCAGGTAACCGGGCCTGGTTTGCCATAATTGAGGAGGGGGACGGCTATGGGGAAATCCATGCCGAGATATCCGGTGTCACCAATTCGTACAATAATGCCTATGCAAGCTTTTCCTATTTGAGGTACGGCCCGGTGGCAGTAAGTGAGATGATTGGCTCCAACAGCTTTCAGATGTATTCCCGGCCTGTCTTTGAGGGGAAGTATGCCCTGCGCTACGCCTTTCTCAGCGGAGAAGCCTCGGACTATTCGGGAATGGCGGAAATTTACAGGAATTACATGATTGGAAAAGGCTGGCTGAAGCAAAAGCTCACTCAAGAATCGGCCTCCTTCTTTGTTGAATTTGTGGGGGCCATAGAAAAGTATAAATCCTTCTTAGCCGTAAAATACAGGGCGCAGGAGGCACTCACCACCTTTAGCCAGGCTGCGGCTATTGTGTCTGAATTAAAAGAGTCGGGTGTCGGCGGCATTAAGGTGAAATATTCGGGGTGGTCCGGGGGCGGGCTTAAGGGAAATGCCGTTACGGATACGGGCGTTGCTTCGTGCTTAAATGGCGGAGGGCTCTCCCTTAAGGACTACACCGCGCTTATGAAGGCGCGGGGAATCCCGCTGTACCTGGGGGCGGAATTGCAGTATGTCTATCAGGATAAGCTGTTTGACGGCTACAACAGGCTTAGCCAGGCGCCCAGGTATTTTGACAATACGGTTGTATATACGGGAGAGTATTACGTTTCCAACAACAGGCTGTCCGAAAGGTATATCCAGCTGATTAGTCCCGGCAGTGTGGCCAGGGCGGCCGACTCTTTTCTTGCCGCTGTACCCCAATACGGTGTTACAGGTGTGGCATGCGGTTCCATAAGCTACGATTTGTATTCCGATATGTCCGCGTCTTATATTGACCGGCAGGGTGCTATCCGGAAAAATTCGGAGGCCATGGCACTTCTTTCGGAGGCTTTTGAAGATGGACTCCTGGGAGAAAATCCCAATGCCTATGCCTTCAGGTATATGGATACCCTGCTGAAAGCCCCCATGGATTCAAACCGCTACCGTATTATTGATGAAGCTGTGCCTTTTTATGAAATGGTTCTGCGCGGCTATATCGATTTTGCAGGTGAGCCTCTTAATTTGGAGGGAGATTATCAAAGAGCTCTTCTAAAAACCGTAGAAAGCGGGGGCGGCCTCTATTATTTATGGATAGCGGCGGATAATTCCGTTGTTGCGGACTCTGATTTCAATGACCTTTATTCGGTCAATTACAGCCAATGGATGGAACGCGCGGCGGAAAGCTACAGCAAGGTCAACGCAGTATTCGCAGCCCTTCAGGGCCAGATCATCTCAAAGCATGAAAAGCTTTCCGCGGATGTTTATAAAACGACTTACGAGTTGGGGACGGAGATAGCGGTGAACTACGGGGATAAATCCGTGACGGTGGATGGAGTTACAGTAGGCGCCGGAGATTTTGCCGTATTAAAGGAGGGCCGCTAAATGCAGCTGTTTAAGCGCCGCAAGGGCAGATTTTTTCTTACGCTTAAGGGGAAGGAGGTTATCGCCGGATATTGCTTCCTTATTCCTTTTCTGGCCGGGCTATTGTTTCTTTTTATTCCCATGGTTTTTAAATCCCTGCAGTTCAGCCTGAGCAATCTGGAGGTCTCCTCAAGCGGCTTCCGACTCAGCCAGGCGGGCAAGAACGGCTTTGAGCATTACATAAGGGCTCTTGCCATTGATCCGGATTTTAATCTGATGCTGCTTAAGGCCGTTGGAAATATGCTGACGAATGTCCCGCTGATTATTATTTTCAGCTTTTTTACGGCCAACCTGCTCAATCAGCGGTTTAAAGGAAGGGCTGTGGCCCGGAGCATCTTTTTTTTCCCGGTTATCCTTACCTCCGGAGCCATACTGGGGCTTGAGGTTTCCGATTTGCTGGTAAGTGCCGGCACTCCTGCCGTCAGCTCCGAGAATATCGCAACCGTAGTCAATATCGCCGGCTTCCTTTTCAAATACACCGAGCTTCCCATTAACCTTATTCTGTTGCTTGCCAATGCGGTAAACGGAATCTACACCATCGTCATTTCCTCAGGTGTCCAGATTCTTATTTTTCTGGCAGGCCTGCAGTCCATTTCACCCTCCCTTTATGAAGCATCAAATATGGAAGGTGCTACCTCATGGGAGAATTTCTGGAAGATTACCTTCCCCATGATAAGCCCGCTCATTCTCGTTAACAGCGTTTATACAATTATTGATTCCTTTACAAGCGAAATGAACGACATGATGCAGGAAATTCAGAGAGTAATCTTTATAAACGTGGAATATGGCCTGGGATCGGCAATGGCGTGGATTTATTTTATATGCATAGCGCTGCTTTTGCTTGGCGCGGGTTTATTGCTGTCCGGGAAAATCTTCTATTATGATGAGAGGTAAACGTATGGAAAACCGTATTTCGGGAACAGCTCCGGAAAAGCTAAGAAGGACAGGGCGACGCCGGTTCCTTTCCAAAGGCCGTCTGACATTGTTTTTATGGAGTGTTGTCAGGGGCGTTATTATAGCCGGCATCTGCTTTATCATACTCCAGCCCCTGCTTTTAAAAGTAAGCATATCCTTTCGTGCGGAGCAGGATCTGTATGATTCATCCATAAAGTATATTGCCAAGCACTTTACCCTGGACAATTACAAAATTGCCTTTAACGGCATGGATTATACCGGGACGTTTTTCAGAACTCTTGGGCTGTCCCTGGGAGTGGCGGTGCTCCAGCTTGCGGCCTGCCTTCTGACAGCTTACGGCTTTGCCCGGTTCAGCTTTCCAGGGAAAAAGCTTTTGTTTGGCTGTGTGATTATGACATTAATTGTTCCGCCTCAGGTTATCATGCTTCCCCTTTTTATGCATTTTCGATTTTTTGATTTTTTTGGGTTGTTCCAGACATTTAAAGGAAGCAGCCTGAACCTGATTGATACCCTGTGGCCGTTTTTTATACAGGCAGCCATCTGTATGGGATATAAAAACGGCTTGTATATCTATATGCTTCGCCAGTTTTTCAAGGGAATGCCCAAGGAGCTTGAGGAAGCGGCTTTTGTGGATGGCAGCGGAAAATTTAGAACCTTTGTGCAAATTATGCTGCCCAGCGCCGTTCCCATGATGGTAACCGTGTTCCTGTTCGGTTTTGTATGGCAGTGGACGGACGGCTTTTACTCCTCGCTTTACCTCAATAAGGTAAAGGTGATGCCCACAGCTCTTTCCACACTGCTTTACCAGGTGGCTGGACAATATGAAACCTTTGGGGGGAGTATGAATTTTATCAGTCCCGGTTTTTCTTCCATGATAAACAACACCGGGGTGGTTATGACGATTGTTCCGCTGATTGTGCTTTATATGGTGTGCCAGAAATTCTTTATTGAGGGCATCGAGCGTTCGGGCATTGTGGGCTGAGCGAAGCTGTACATGTTTGGATGCACGGACCTGCGCAAGCCCGGGAGAGACCGGTGCACAGCGCAGTAATAAGTTGTTAAGCTGCTTTTGCAGTTTAAATAATAAAAAAGGAGAGGATGGATGATAATGAAAAAAGTATCGGCATTGCTGCTGAGCATGGCAATGATTCTTTCGCTTGCCGCCTGCGGTGCAAACAGCGAGACAGGGGGGCAAACACAGACGCCCGAGGCTACGCCTGTACAACAGACTGAGCAGCCCACGGCCACACCGGAGCCGGAGCCGGAATATGATTTTGGGGGTATGACTCTTAAAATCGGCTGGTTCAGCGATAACGGGGGACCCGATCCGGAAGCCAACGCTTTGTCTGAAGCCTACTACAACCGAATTAAGGAGGTTGAGAGCACCTATAACTGTAAAATTGAGTTTGTAAATTGTACGGGAGACTATTATAATAAATACGTCACTTCCGTGCTGGCGGGCGACCCCATCGTTGATATCGGCTATCTGATGACCTTTCATGTACCCGCATTGGCTGAAGGAGGCATTATTCAGCCCTTGAACAATTATGATGCCTATGATGTGAACGCCTACAAATGGCGGGGTGATGTCACCGAGGCCGGCAATTATAAAGGAAATTACTATGTTACTCTGCTGAAAAATTATGAAGTGAGATACGGCATATTTTGGAACAAGACCCTTTTTGAGAAATACGGATTGCCTGATCTTTATGACCTGTATAGCAAGAACGAGTGGAATTGGAGCAAGCTTAAGGAAATTGCCCTCCAGGGAAATCAGGATACGGATAAGGACGGCGTTATTGACATTTACGGCTTTAACGCCAGAGAATCGCTGGAGTGGTGTTATCTTTACTCTAACGAAGCCAACGTAGTAAAAAAGACAAGCAATGGCCTGAGCATTGATCTTTCGGACAGCAAAGTCATTGAAGCAATGACCGCTCTTCAGGATTTTACCACAACCGTGCAGTTCCGCAATGCCATAGACTGGAGTACGGAAAGCTGGGATGCGTTTATAACCGGCTTCCGTGACGGCAAATACATGATGACTCTGGAAGAATCCTGGATCTCGGGATCCTACCTGGAAAAAGACGAGGGCGGTATGGTAGATGACTGGGGTTGGGTTCCCTTTCCTAAAGGCGTCTCAGCTTCGGACTATTCCTGCTACGGCAAGGAATTTGGCTGCTATGCCATGCTCAACGGCATTGATAAGCCCCAGGAAAAGGCTTTGATTTACAATCTGATTACCGATTTCACCCAATCTGAAGAAGAGCTGAGTGAGTTGGTTTATGCCGAGCTGGAAAACTGGGGGCGTGATGCCAACGCCGTTGAAAACGCAAATGAAATTCTCAACAAGGGCGTCAGCATCGTTAATCCGATTAAAGGCTTTGACAGTGTAAATAAGGCGGTTTCCTCCATGTTTGGGGATATTACAAAGGGAACCTCCACACCCCAGACGGCAATAGAAGCCTACCAGTCTCAAATAGACATGGCTATTGCCGATATTTCGACCCATGATTACGATGCCGATATGAAGGCTATCGTGGAGGCTGCGGAAGCCGAGGCCACGGAAGCACCCAAAAATTAAATGCCTGCCTGAGAAGTTAAAGGCTGTGACTACCGGGATGCAGGTTGGCATCCCGGTAGTCTTTTTTGCGGGAAGCCCGCCGAGTGCGACGCAAATACCTTAAGGAGAGAATAGGTTATGCCTGAAAGAAGAGAGAAGGAAAATGGAGAATTTTCTGGAAAAAAGAACCTGACAATCTACGATATCGCCAGGGAAGCGGGTGTTTCGCCCTCTATGGTATCACGG
>JAEXPO010000687.1 GCA_023446675.1 Bacillota bacterium
GCTCTGCCCTCGCCGTTGTATTTATGGGAGTCGATCATGGCAACAAGATAACGGCCTCGCTCCTTTTTAAGAACCTGGGGCCCCGGCTTTCCGGACACCTCCGAAAGAATGCCTAAAAGACGATCCGTGTTTTCTATGCCAACCGGCAGGGGACATTGAAAAAGAGGAATACCATAGGTTTTATTTAAGTAATCACCGCAGGAAGAAACCTCTTCCTGAGTAATTCCCAGCTCAATGGTGGCTCTGGAGCCTGCCATGGACGCGATGTCCGACACCCTGGTTCCGCCCTCGGCCATGCGGTTGTACTCTTTTTTGTAGGGAGCGTCCAGGGTCTCGGAAACATCGGGCAGAAGGATATATTCAAGATCGAAAAGATCCAGTATTCTTTTTAAAAGCCGGGTATCCCCGGGACTTAAGCAGCTGGTGACCACATTGATTTTATTGTGAGGCGCACAGTGTCCCGCCAGCGATTTCACCATACTTTTCAGAGCCATATGATAGCCCTCAAATTGGGTTCCGCCATAGCCCGGCGTGGAAACCGTAACAATTTTAACCTCACCCACATTGCTCTCTTCGGAAAACTTTCGGCACATCCGTTCAATATCCTCGCCGATGGTCTCCGCAAGACAGGTGGTGGCAACACAGATAATACATGGAGAATACAGCTTTATCATATTTTGAAGACCGCTTCTTAAGTTTTTCTCCCCTCCGAAAACCGTACCGTTTTCGGTAATGGAGGAAGAAGCAACATCAATGGGTTCATTGTAATGGCCCGCCATATGCCTGCGGATATAGGTGCTGCATCCCTGGGAGCCATGAAGGATGACCATACTGTTTTCTATGCCCTTAAATGCCATGACAGCGCCCATCGGCATGCACATTTTGCATGGATTTGCGTTTAAATTGACATAATTTCTTTTTGCCATATGCCGTTTCTCCCTTCATGACATGATTGAATAGATTGATCTTTACTTCTTAGCGTCCGCGTCTTTAAAAGAGATGAATCAGACGTACTTCCATACCGGACTGTTAATGGTAAGGTCTATTTCCCTGGCAAAGTTGACTGCCCCTTCAAAGCCGCAAAGGGGATGCTTGCGTTCATGATTATGATCACAAAAGGCTATGCCCAGCTTATAGGCCAGGGGCCTTTCCTTGACCCCGCCCACCAGAATATCGGCTCCCTGCTGCTTGATAAACCGTTCCAGCTCGGCAGGGTTGGTATCGTCAAGAATCACCGTATTTTCATCAGCGATTTCACGGATAACTTCATATTCCTCGGGCCGTCCGGTCTGGGTGCCCACCATCACGGTGCGCATTCCAAGCTCCCGAAACTGCTTAATGAGGGAAATGGCCTTGAAGCCGCCACCCACATAGATGGCTGCCCGTCTGCCTTCAAGGCGTTTTCTGTAGGCCGTAAGCTCAGGCTGTATACGGGCCTCCTCATTTTCCACAAGCTGTCTTGCCCGTTGCACGACAGCTTCGTCTCCCGTGGCTTTTGCAATGGTTAAGAGAGATTCCTTAATGTCTTCCAGGCCAAAAAAGCTGATTTTTGCAAAGGGGATGCCATAAAGCTCTTCCATACGCTTGGCAAGGAAGGTCATGGAGCCGGCACACTGTACCACGTTAAAAGCTGCTGTCGGCGCCTTTTTGATATCCTCGCTCCTGGCGTCCCCGGTAATCTGAGCAACCACCTTAAGGCCCAGCTGCTCAATATAATCCTTTATAATCCACATTTCACCGGCAAGATTGAAGTCACCCAGAATATTGACCGTGCGCTTATCCTTTTCCATACGGGGCACATTGTAGCCCATAAGGTCCAAAAGCGCCTTGCAGGCAGCCTTGTAGCCCATGGATTTATTGCCTGTAAAGCCGCTGGACTGAACAGGTATAACCCGAATGCCATGCTTTTCCTCCGCCTTTTTGCATACGGCCCCGATATCGTCTCCAATAACCCCTACAATGCAGGTAGCGTATACGAAAACAACACCCGGCTTATGCTTTTCCACAATTTCGTCAATCGCTCCGGAAAGCTTCTTTTCGCCGCCAAAGATAACATCGGCCTCTCTTAAATCGGTGGAGAAGCTGTTGCGGTAAAGCTCCGGCCCGCTGCTTAAGCTTCCCCGTATATCCCAGGTATAGCTTGCGCAGCCGATAGGTCCGTGAACAATATGCCCTGCGTCGGTAATGGGGTTTAGAACCACCCGGGCCCCGCAATAGACACAGGCTCTCTGGCTGACGGAGCCGGCCACACTGTCCTTTTCACAGGAGATGGCCTGGCTTGCGGCTTTGGATGTATGTATGATAAAGGCCTTTCTTTCCTCAAGAATGCCCTCGGATGCGTTTAGTGCCATAATTGTCCCTCCGTCCTCCAGAAATCCTATACAATCAAAGCCCCTGGTCCGTCCCGCCAAACATTCGGCGGGAGCGGACTTTAGTACCCTCTCGCTGATAAACATCAATAAAAAACAAGAATTTTTATTGGTGCTTCTCTCCAATCGGGTTGCGGGCTTTAGCCCGCTCTGGATAGCCTTGCTGCAGGCAGTTTTGCGAAAGTTTCTTACATAATAAGCTCCAGATCCTCGTCCTTGCACTCCCTGTCCTGCTTGTCAAGTAGGGTGTTGCTGATCATTTCAATGATGCGCATGGCGCCTTTGTAGCCCACAACAGGCATATAGGAATGAACGGAGCGATCCAGTATGGGGAAGCCGATTCTTACAAGGGGAACATCCTCGGCTCTGGCGATGTATTTGCCATAGGTGGTGCCCATGATGAGATCCACAGGCTCTTCCTTGATCCACTGATGAAGGGTGAAAAGGTCCCCGGCGCTTTTAACGTTGGCCTCAACGCCTTCCTCTGCCAGCATGGCTTTTATCTCTCTTTCAAAGGCTTCACCGGGAGTTCCGGTAAGCACATGAGCAGGCACCATACCAAGGCTTAGAG
>JAEXPO010000692.1 GCA_023446675.1 Bacillota bacterium
GGTCCTGCCCGGGTGTTTAATTCGGAGGAGGAGGCTTATGAAGCGGTTATCCGCCACCAAATCAATCCCGGGGACATTCTTGTTATCCGCTACGAAGGCCCCCGGGGCAGCGGCATGCCCGAAATGCTCATGACCACCGAGGCCATTGTCTGTGATAAGCGCTTAAACGGCACCGTATCCCTGGTTACGGACGGACGCTTTTCCGGGGCAACCCGGGGGGCCGCCATAGGCCATGTCTCCCCGGAAGCGGCGGCAGGAGGCCCCTTAGCCCTGGTGGAGAACGGGGATATTATTGCCTATGATATTGAGAAGCGAACCCTTGACATTATAGGCATTGAAGAGAAAGCCACCGCTCCCGGCGAGGTTGAAGGAATACTTGAAAAGCGAAAGGCCCACATGAAAAGTCCTCCCGCTCCCCAAAGAAAGGGGCTCCTCAAACGGTATACCCAGTCCGCCCTCTCCGCTATGGAAGGTGCGGGCTATTAAGCATAAGCCCGGCAAGGGTGAAAGGATGAAGCTATGAACAGCCACTATATTACACCTGCGGTTACTCCCTTCGATAAGGAGGGCAGCCTGGACTACACCGCCTTAAAGGGCCTTTATGACCATCTGATAAAGGGCGGAGTGGACGGAATTCTTATTCTGGGAAGCATCGGTGAGTTTTTTGCCCTGTCTCTGGAAAAGAAAAAGGAATTGATCCGTTTTGCCATACCCTATATCAATAAGCGAACAAAGGTGCTTGTGGGAACAGCCAGCATGGATATCAGCGAAACCCTTGGGCTGTCAACCTATGCCTGGGAGCAGGACGCCGACGGTGTTATTGTCATTTCCCCCTATTATTTTGCCCTGAGCAATGAAAGCGTGGAGGAATACTATTCCCTTGTGGCTCAAAATTGTCCCTGCGACCTGTATCTTTATAATTTCCCCGACCGGACCGGCTATGATCTGGCCCCTGCCGTCACCCTAAACCTTATCCGGAAGCATAAAAACATCGTGGGGTATAAGGATACTATTCCGGGCATGGATCACACCAGGGAATTAATAAAGCTTATAAAACCCGAATTTCCTGAATTTAAAATCTATTCCGGGTTTGACGACAATTTTGCTCACAATGTGCTGTCGGGAGGGGACGGATGCATCGGAGGACTGTCTAATCTTGTTCCTCACCTATGCAGCGCCTGGGTCAAGGCCTTTAGGGACAACAATCTTGAGGAGGTAGCCCGAATCCAGTCAAAAATCGACAGGCTTATGAGTGTTTATCATGTGGGCAAGCCCTTTGTTCCCTACATTAAGGCAGCTATGGCCATGACGGGCCTTCCTCTTTCGGATTATTGCTCCTTCCCGCTGCCCCGTGCTACAGAACAGGAAAAAGACAGGCTGAAGTCCATTATACACTCATTCATTCCCCTTTAAAGGCAGGTAAAACCTGAACACCGCACCGCCCTGTTCACTGTTTTCGGCTTCCATGGAGCCGTTATGCGCTTTAATAATGGTCATGCAGATGGAAAGGCCGATGCCCATTCCCCTTGAGGCGTCGGCACTTCTTGAGCCATTGGGCACATTGCTTGTAAACAGGTAGGGAAAATCCGCTCTGGCTATGCCTTTGCCGTGATCCGTCACCTCAAAGAGGGCCTGATCGCCTTTCTTGCGCAGCTCAACCTCTACAGGTGAATCCAACGGAGTATGTTTAATTGCATTTTCAAGCAAATTAATCAATACCTGGGAAATCAAAGTGCCGTCCATGGGCACCTCCAGAAGCTCGTCAGGTACCCGCACAAGCACCCTGTGCTGAGGGAACCGTTTTTTTATACGGCTGACGGCTTCCGCCACAATTTCCTCCCCTGCCTCGGGGCTTTTAACCACTCTGGAAGGGCCGTCGTTAATCCGCGTTACGGAAAGGAGATTCTCCACCATTCGGATAAGCCATTGGGCTTCCTCCTGAATACCGTTATTAAGCCTTCCACGGGTTATTTCATCCAGATTCTGCCCATTTTCCCTTATGGCCGAGCTTGCTCCCAGGATTCCGGCCAGAGGCGTGCGAAGATCGTGGGCAATGGCGCGAAGCAGGTTGCTTCGCATTTTTTCCTTTTCCGCATCCACCATAATCCCCCGCTGCTCATCGGACAGATGCTGGCGTTCCAGAGCCATGGCCACCTGGGAGCCCAGCATACGCAAGAAAAGGCGGGCATTATGATCCAGAATTCCTTTGGCGCAGGACAGGCCCAATACGGCAAGCACCTTGCCTGAGGAAACCACCGGCATATAGAAGCCCCGGGCTCCCATGAGGGTGTCGGTTCCCTGACCGGCATGCTTTTGGTTTAAAAACACCCAGTGGGCCACAGCCTTTTCGTCAGGGGAGTTGAGCACGGAAGCATCCACATCCGAGGGCGCTTTTGTTACAATGCCGTCTCCTCCCTTTTCCGGATCCGACGTAAAAAACACTACGGAACGGTTGAACAGAGCAATAATATAGTCGCTGGTCAGAGTCACTATATTGTTAAGCCCTCTTGTAGCCAGAAGCTTTTTATTTATCTCGTAAAGCACCTCGGTACGCCTTTCCCGCTCCACCGCAAACCTGGCCTGAGTTTTTATCCGGATGGTAAGGGTGCTGGTTATTAAGGCTACCACCAGCATAATGGCAAAGGTAAGGGGATAGCCGCTTTGAATGGTGCCAAACGTTAAATAGGGCTCCGTGAAGAAAAAACTGAAGGCCAATACGCTTGCCAGGGAAGAAACGATACCGTAAATATGCCCCTCCGTTACCCTTGAAATAAACAGAACGGAGAGAATATAAACCATGATAATATTTTGCTCTCCGATCCCCAGCCTGCCAAGGACATAAGAAATCAGCGTTGCTGCCGCAAGAAGGCCCAAAGCGGCAGCCGTATCCTTGACCGAAAGGCTCAGAGGATAGCTTTTTCTTTTTCGCCTTGGCTTTCTGAAGCCCCGTCCCGAGGTGCTGCCGGGGATAATATGGGCCTCGATGCTGGGCAGAAGGCCAATGAGCCTGTCCTCAAAGTCGGTTTCAAAGAGGCTTCTTAAGGTTTTTTTGTTTCTGCTCTTGCCCACCACAATATTGGTTATTCCCGACAATCTGGCATATTCGGCCACCGTAGCCGCCACATCATGGCCTGTGAGGGTTACCACCTCGGCACCCAGCTTTTCAGCCAGATCCATATTGGCACGTATGTTCTTCTGCTGCTCCTGGGTTAACGCCTCACTCTCATAGCCCTCAACATAAACAACGGACCAGGGGGCATGAAAGGCTTCCGCAGCCCGGGCTCCCCACCGGATGCACTTGGCCGACGAGGGCGAGGGACCGATGCACACAAGAAATTTGGCTTTGGCCGTTTTTTCCGAAAAGCCCTGCCCCTTCTGATTATTGCTGATGCGATCGGCGGTTCTGCGCATGGCAATTTCCCGAAGCAGGCGAAGGTTATCCCTTGTAAAAAACTGATCCAAAGCCGTCCGGTCTCTTTCCGGGTGATTGATCTTTCCCTCCTCAAAGCGATTGAGAAGCTCATCGGGCTCAATGTCTATAAGCTTGATTTTGTCGGCCTTGTCAAAGACAAAATCCGGAACGGTCTCCCGGACCCGAATTCGGGTAATATCTTCAATAACATCATTGAGGCTCTCAAGATGCTGAACATCGACGGTGGTATAAACATCTATTCCGGCGTTGAGCAATTCCTCAATATCCTGGTAGCGCTTTTTATTGCGCACCCCCGGTGCGTTGGTATGGGCCAGCTCATCCACAAGAATGAGCTCAGGCCTGCGCTTCAGGGCCTCCTCCAAATCAAATTCCTTATGCTCAATACCTGCGTTAAAATACGTTTTCGGGGGCAGCGCGGGCAGTCCGCCAAGAAGCTGTATGGTCTCCTGGCGTGTGTGAGGCTCAATGTAGCCCACCAGAACATCCACCCCCCATTTATACTGCTCCCGGGCATTATCCAGCATGGCATAGGTTTTACCTACTCCAGCCGCATAGCCCAGAAAAATTTTCAGCCTGCCCTGCCTATTTTCCTTCCGGCTCTGTAGAGCCTCCAACAGGGCATCAGGACTTGTCCGCCCGTCCATGGCATTCATTTATGTTTCCACCGCCTTTTGCTGTTCTTCTCCAAGGCGTACTCTTTTATCAAAGCAAGCCGACGATTCTTACTCCATCTTCCCTTAATTTTTTGTTTTTTGCAATGCATTCCGCCTTATATACGGCATTTTTTATACCACTCAAAAGCTTGGGGCATCGAGTCCCTCCCTTTCAGGCGGATTTGCTTTCGCAAATGGCTATCAATTAAAGCCTGCGCATTACATCCTTTTTTGTAAGTCCGTTCTTTTTAGCAGTGGCATTCCAGAAAAACCAGGTGCCGCTAAGCTTCCAAAGAAGCCGGGGGAAATTGGGATTTATAAGGATGGGATCACCCTTGGCTTTAGCCAGGATGCGCTTTGCGAGTTCTTCCAATGCAGTACCCAGATTTTTAAGAGGGCCCTTCCCCAGAGGAACCTTCTCCAGTGATTCCAGCATTTCACCTGCACCAAGCCCGACGCCTCCTCCAAAAGAGAGCCCTAGACGCCTGCACCAGTTTTTAAGTATTTCAAAGGCAACATGATTTTGCTTTCCCTCATAAAAGCCGTTGTTTATAAGCCCATAAACGGCGATGTCCTGTTTTCGTTCCTTTTTCATGGGCTCCTCCAAACTGACAAGAAGCCTGAACAGCTGGGAGGGTATCCCATCCCCGTACAGAGGAAAGGCAAGCACCAGAACATCTGTGGAGCAAATAAGCTTGATGCTTTCTTCATTCACATGGGCTTTGTTCACTCGAACAGGAACAATTTCATGCCCTGAGCCCAAAAGGGGCTCAAGCCTGTTAATAAACCTTTCCGAATTACTTTTCCCCTGCCTGGGGCTTCCGTTTATCATAACGATTTTCATTGCAGCACCTCCCTGATAGTATTTAACCCGCTGTGAAAGGAAACCTGGCTTTCCTTACATTGAAAGTTCACTTCATTAGCCTTTACCAGTGCTTTGGCTGTTATCCTCTCGGATTCATCCGTATCCTCACCGTAAAAATAGACCGAGAGCTTAAAGTGATTTTCATATCGGCTCATATGATGGATTTCACCGTTTCTTTCCTCAAAGTAAGGTTGAAGGTAGGGAATGCTTCTGTTAATGACGTTGACTACAAAGGGGCTGTAGCTTCCGTAAGCACACCGGCTTATAATAATGACCTCATCACATTCTGAAAGCCATTGCCCCATATCCTTGAAGTCATCCTTCAAAACACACACTCCCGGAGTTTTTATCCAGCAGCCAAAGCAGCCGATGCATGGACGCAGCGTTCCGTTATCGGAAAGAATACGAAGATTATCCCCGGGCTTAAGCTCTAAACAAGCCAGCTCCTCCTCGTTGAGGTCATGTATAAGCAGTTTCATTTTTCTCTCCTCTCAAAATACATTTCTAAAGGCATCCTGCCAGTTTCCCGTATACGTTATTCCGGGATTGGTAATAAGGGAGGCAATGCCGTGAACCATGGCCCACAGTGCGAAAAGCTTGGATGAATACTCCTCCCGGGGTAAATTAACGCTTCTGAAAAGATCCATTGCAGTATGGCGGAACAGGGCAAAAGGTGGATAATCCTCCGGTGATTCCTGATCCATATTGATGGTTAAGCTGGAATTGTAAAACAGGAACTGGAAATACAAAGGGTTTTCAATAAAAAAATCAATATAGGCCCTGCCAAGTTTTGAAACAGCCCTCGGAGTTCCCTCCAACCCTTGAATTGCTTCCTCAAGCTTCCTTACAAACTGCTCCGTTACATGCTCCCCCATGGCCTTAATTAAATCGTCCACATCCCTGAAATGGCTGTAGGGCGCGGTATGGCTCACCTGGCATTTGGCTGCAACCTTGCGCAGGGAAAAGCCCTTCACCCCCTCTTCATTGATAAGCTCAATACCTGCTTCGATGAGCATGCTTCTGAGATTTCCGTGATGATAAGGCTTCTCGTTCAAATGTATGACTCCTTTCAAAACATCTTAACACTGTAAAGATTATCTCATTATATCTTTACAGTGTCAAGATATTAAATGGCACCTGTTTAACTGCTCCGCATATTTACCGTGAACCCCGATGGATGCGTTCATTTCAAGGATATACTTATAACCCAACATCCCAAAATGCCCGAGGAGTATGTAGTGGAGGAATGGCTCCAGTCTAACCTTTGCAGGTGTACCACCTACCAGGAAATCCGCCGGGCTGTGGAAAGGATGTATGTTCTTTCCGATCCGCCAAACCAGGTCTGATTTCAGCACAATACCCTCATTTTCCCTATGTCACTTAATAAGAAAAAGGATCCAAAACGTCAGGGTTCAGATCCTTTTCTACTTTGCAAGCTTATCTCATATTGACAAATAAAATTAAAAGGTCTGGCTATTCTTGCCTGATTACACATGAACGGCTTCCGACTGCCTTAGCTCCGCCTGATCTAAAGCTTCGCATTTCCTCGCCTTGTAGAGAATTTTTTTAATACTGCACTCGGACAGATGAAAATGCTGGGAAAGGGCTGAAATCCCCATCCCCCTTCGATAGAGCAGCATAATCTCACTGTTTCGCTCATTGTATTTTTCGCGGGTTCCGTTAGCTTCACCCCATGCGGCCTTTTCCTGCTGATCCCCGGGCACATACAAAATCTCGCCCCTTACGTATTTCTGAACCTCTTGCAATAATTCAAATGGCAAAACCTTACTGGCGTTAATATATTTCAAACTTTTCACACTCCAAATTATCCTTTTTAGTAAGCTCAATAACCGGTTCTTTTACTTAATGACATGACTTAGAACTAAAAAAGGGTATAAAAATTCCGCAGAATGCCACTCACCTGCGGATACAAAAAAAGTACGATTATTATGACCGTACTCTTGGTTTTATGTGGATCGGCAAGCATAGGATCATCAAAATTGATACCCTATCCCACTTTGAATTCGTCAGCACTTTTGTGCTTTAAAATTCCTGCAATCCTTTTGCACAGGACGAAGAGGTTGTCAACGCAGAAAGACCGCTTCCGTAAAATAAACGGGAGCAATTCTTTCGCCAATATGAAACTAGGAGATGATAACCTCACTTGTTACCCTCAACATTTCAACATACACTCCTTTCCTGAATTCGCGGGTTGCACAGACACAAACGTGTTACCGGCATACCCTGACTATACATCCTTATTTTATGCTTTCCGGCACTGTCCCGTCAAGATAAAGAACGGCTATAACAAAACATGGTGCAAAAAAGGCCGGACTTGCGCCCGGCCTTCCCTGGCGACCATCAGATGATGGCCACCTCCGTTAGAATCTTCAATTTAGACCACTCCTTTCTTATCGAAAGTCGGTTTCCGGATACCGCAGCGTACATGTTTTCATGTACAGTTACATTATAAGTCCGCTCCTTTGGAGCTTCAAGGGAGCATTTGCCTATATCTGAAAAGGGAGCCGTCCTACCCTTTAATTCGTAATAGGAAAGATGAAGGCTCTTACCGGTTTTCTTGCAGGCTATAAAGAAGCCGTGCTATAATGGGGACAGCTTCTTTACAGCCTGCACTCGGAGGTTCAAAGGCCATGACAGCGGGTAAAGACCAGTTCAGGGATATGGGCCGTCAGACCGTTAAAAACATGCTGGAGCAGCTCCACGGTTCCGGCGGGGATACCTTTATCCCTTTTGCTCATGCCCTTAAGCAGCGCTACAGTGTAAATCTTAATTTTCATGATCTCCTTGGCTTAAGCACCCTTGAGCCGCGCTACGAGACCTTCTTTCAGGCCCATATCTACCATAACAACCCTTTTTGCAACTATGTAAAGAAAAGCCGCAAGGGCTTTAAAAGCTGCGTTGCGCACAAAGAAACCCTCTGCTCTCATTGCAGAAGCACTGCTCCTCCCTTTTACGGAAAATGCCCCCTTGGTATAGAGGAATTTGTATTTCCGGTCTATGGAGGTGACAGCCTTGTCGCGCTTATTTGCGCGGGACAGTTTGCTTCCCGGCAGGATGACGCCTTAAAGCGTCTGCATAAAAAAGCTGCCCGGCTGGATCTGAATGAGGCAGAAGCGGAAAGGCTTTTCCGGCAGAATACCCGGCCCCCGGACTTTTCCCTGTATGACTTTTATCAGGATATGCGTATGCTCAGCGGCAGCCTCAGCCGTTTTTTTGCGGACAGGCTTATCTCAGGCTTCTCACCGCTGCCATCATATTCGGCACTCCTCAGCAGGGAAGAACGCCTTGCCGGTAATTTCCCTTCCTCCTCACAGGAGGCCTATGCCCTTTCGGAGCACAAGAAGAGCTTTATTGTGGACAATACCCTTCGTTTTATCAAGGCCAACAGGAGCAGGGAGCTGTCTCTTGAAATTTTGGCAGCCAACAGCTTCTGCAATCCTTCCTACTTAAGCTATCTGTTTAAGGAAAAGATGAAGGTCAATGTGGTGGACTATATTCATCAAATGCGTATGGAATCGGCAGGACACCTTCTTAATATCACCGATAAAAGCATAACGGAGATTGCCCTTTTAACCGGCTATAATGATTCCGGCTATTTCTCCAAGGTTTTCCATCGCCATTTCGGTATGAGCCCCAGCCGGTACCGAAAAAAACAAAGGCCCGGGGAGATCGAGCCCTGAGCTTTCAGCCGGATTTGCTTACGCAAAGGGCTGTTAATAAGAGCAAAGCGCAACAACCTAAAGATAACACCGATAAAGCCTAAGAATTTTTCATGAATTAATTTGTCCTCCGTATTACTATGACTTTATTGAAACAAGGGAGGAAAAATCATGGAAAACCAAAAAGATGGCTTTATAAATGTTTCCGGTGTAGTACCGGCTCTTAC
>JAEXPO010000087.1 GCA_023446675.1 Bacillota bacterium
TTCGGGCACCCTCCTGAGCCTTGCCGCTCAAGCCCTCCATCCGTTCGACAATAGGACGCTTTTTAACAAAGGTTTTGCTGGCTCCCATAACCTTATCAAAATCGCCTACCAGGTAACGTGCAAGGTCGATGGTGTGAGCTCCCAGATCGCCCAGGGAGCCGGAGCCTGCAACCTTTTTGTCCAAACGCCATACCAGAGGAAAATCGGGATCCACAATCCAATCCTGAAGGTAAAGGGCACGGAAATGAAAGATCTCCCCTATTTTGCCCTCTTCAATGAATTTTTTGGCAAGCTGAATGGCAGGGGCAAACCGGTAATTAAAGCCTATCTGGTGCCGGATTTTGTTTTTTTCGGCTGCTGCCAGCATTTCACGGGCATCCTTCAGATTAAGGGCCAGAGGCTTTTCACAAAACAGATGCTTTCCTGCCTCCGCGGCAGCCAGGGCAATTTCCTTGTGGGCATTGCTTGGTGCCGTAATATCCACCGCATCAATATCCTGGCGGGACACAAGCTTTTCCCAGGAGGTTTCATAGGATTCCCAGCCATACTTTTGAGCGGTGGCCTTTACCCATTCTTCCTCCCTGCCGCACAGGGCTTTCATATTAATTTTAACACTGGGATCGAAAAACATGCCGATGCGCTGAAATGCGTTGCTATGGGCCTTTCCCATAAACTTGTAGCCAACAAGGCCAATATTCAGTGTATTCTTCATGCTTATGAAGCACCCCTTTCAGGCTCATTTTTAATCATTTATAGCCTGTGTTCTTTGCCTTAGTCAAAGAGCGGACTTAAGCCCACCACATACCACCGGTAGCTTCAAAAGCCATGACTTCCTTCAGGAAGGTAATCGCTTTCTGAAGTCCCTCGTTCACAGACATCAGACTGTCCTCGTGCTCTATGCTCATGACATCATCATAGCCCACCATACGAAGGTTGCTTACAATATCCTTCCATGTCTGATAGTTGTTCCCATAGCCTACTGAACGGAAAATCCAGGAACGGTTAATTTCATCTGCGTAATGCTTGGTATCCAGAACACCGTTGACTGCCGTGTTATAGGGATCAATGCGCGTATCCTTGGCATGGAAATGGAAAATAGCAGGTCCCAGCTTGCGGATAGAGGCTACAGGGTCAATGCCCTGCCAGAAAAGATGGCTGGGATCGAAATTGGCTCCGATGCTGTCGCCTACCGCACTTCTGAGCTTCAGAAGGGAATCGGTATTGTACACACAGAAGCCGGGATGCATTTCCAGAGCAATTTTAGTTACCCCGTGCTCGGCAGCAAATTGAGTAGCTTTTTTCCAATAAGGAATAAGCACCTCATTCCACTGATAATCCAAAACCTTAAGAAAATCCTCAGGCCAGGGGCAGGTAACCCAGTTGGGGTAGGTAGCATTGGGGCCGTCGCCAGGGCAGCCGGAAAAGGTCACTATTCTGTTGAGGCCCAGCTTCTCAGCCAGAAGCACGGTTTTTTCAAAATCCTTATGGAAGCTGTCGGCAATGTCCTTTTGAGGATGAACAGGATTGCCATGGCAGCTTAAGGCACTGATTTCAAGATTGTATTTTTTGAATAAATCCTTGAACGCCTCCAGCTTGGCCGGATCGGCCAGAAGCTCGTCGGGCTTTGCATGGGCGTTACCGGGGTAACCGCCTGTGCCGATTTCAACAGCCTGAACGCCGGATTGGGACAAATACTTAAGGGCATCCTCCAGGCTTTTGCCCCCCAGCAAAACAGCAAATACACCTAATTTCATAACAGTTCCTCCTACATTCGATCATTTGGCGGAGCTCCAGGCAATCGGTTAAATGCCTTGTCCCCACCATTTTCCATTATACACTATTTTCCGTCCGGTTTTAGCACTTTCTATAGCGCCAAAAACCATAGCCATGCTTTTTATATTGTCGGTGCAGTCGGTTTCGGCCTTTCTGCCTTCCAGAAGCGCGGAGAACATTTCATCCAGACAGCCGTCATGCCCTTCTCGGCCATTCCAGGAGGCTTCCGCCTCTACACGCTCGGTCTTGAGGATGAAGCCTTCAGACTGGCCCGGCAAAAGGCTTTCCGCATAAGGAGAATTTTTTCCGTCCCACAGCGCGGTTCCCTGGCTTCCAGTCACACGCCAGTCCGATTCCCAGGAGGTTGAAGCTCCTTCTGCACACCAGGAGCCTCTGTAGGAAAACACGACTCCGTTGGAAAATTCAAAAATGCAGACAGCAGAAGCATTCCCCTTATACCAGGAGCCTTCAGGATTAAATTCATGGCAATATACCGAAACAGGATCTCCCCCCACAATAAAGCGGGCCTGGTCAAAGGTATGTATGGCCATATCAAGGATAAGAGGGCTGTCCATGAGATCCCGGAAGCCTCCAAAATGGGCTCCAATAAAGAAATCGGCGCATATGAGGCCGGGCTTTCCGATAGTTCCGGACTGGATCAGCTCCTTATAAGCCCTAATGTTCTTTAAGTAGCGGCGGTTCTGCATAACCGAATAGCTTTTCCCCACTGCCGCAGCGGTTCCAGCCATCTTTACCGCTGCTTCCATGGAGGCGGCCATAGGCTTTTCCCCCATAACATGACGGCCTCTGCTCAATGCGATAAGGGTAACGGCTGTGTGAGCCTCAGGCAGAGTGATATCAAACACCAGATTGGCGGAGGTGGCATTCAGGGCTTCGTCTAATTGGGTAAAAACCGGGCAGGTCAGCTGGTGCCGCTGGGCCATGGCGGCCGCGTTTTCCGGCTTAATATCGACAAGGCCCACAATTTCAGCATCCTCTCGTCCAAGGGCGTATTTCACCCACGCATTGGCCATGCTTCCACAGCCCACAACAATTATTTTAAATGTCATTGCAATTCTCCTTTAGATAACTCCCTATTTACGGGGAAGCCGTCAATTAGTCCAGCCATAGAACCTCTTGTAATACGTTCCCATGTACGCGAAAGTCATTTGGGACTTATTGGGGATTGGGTATAAAATCTCCGCCCCTGCAGCTCTTTAAATAACGCAGAGCATGAACCTGTCCTGTCATTTCCAGCTCATCCCGGTAAACAGGATCATGGTAGCCTTCGATATCGATGGTTCCCTTATAGCCATTTTGACGGAGAATGGAGATAATGTCCGTCCAGTTGCTGTCGCCGAAACCCGGTGTGCGATGCCATACAAAAGGCTTAGGACCGTCCTTTCCATATTCCCTTAAAACATCCCAGGCGATGGTAGCATCCTTGCCATGGACGTGGAATATTTTCCCGCACCATTTCCTGAGCTGAGGAATGGGATCGATAAGGCTCACCATTTGGTGGCAGGGCTCCCATTCCAATCCCAGAGAATCGGAGGGAATGGCATCAAACATCAATTCCCAGGCGGAGGGGTTAAGGGCAATGTTCCAATCCCCCTTATACCAGGTTCCACCCATGTCGCAATTTTCAAAAGCTATACGGACGCCTTTGGCTTCGGCCCGTTTCACAAGCTCGCCGAAAACCTCCTTGAAGCGAGGGAGTGATTCTTCAATGGGGCGGTCCACAATGCGTCCTGTAAAGCCGGTTACCATGGATGCGCCAAAAGCTTCCGCATTGTCAATGGCCCGTTCCCAGCTTGCCAGGGTATCTGCGTTTTTTCCGTGGCCGGTGAGCGGGTTTCCGAAAACCGACAGAGCCGAAATAATACTCCCGCTCTCGGCAGCGGTCTCCCTCACCTTTTTGCCCAGCTCCTTGAGATCCAGATCACCTGTGGTTTGCCAGAAGGTAATTTCATAGGATTCAAAGCCATACTTTGAAATTTGGGGAATCGTTCCCAGTGCCTCCTTTCCGGAGAGCAATGTCCCGATACGAATATTATCCATTATTGTTCCTCCTTTGGGCAGACGTTTCTGAAGGCAGCATCGTTCCAAGAGCCGGCCTTTTACGTCAACCACTTATGACACTCCCATTTTATAAGACGTACCAGAACCTGTCTCTATAGGATGTTGTGAAATAGTTATACAATCTTGTGATTTTTAAGCTATACTGTTTATATGGGTTTACGATTCAAGCTATGGGTTTAACATTCAAGCTAATCACTTTATGAAGGAAGGTGTGTCCTATGCTGTCCCGTGAAGCACTGAGAGAGCATACCAAGTATAATGACAGGTACTTCCCTATTAACCTGTTTCGAATAAAATCAAACTCCGTACAGCCCCTGTTTATTCATTGGCACGACAGCATAGAAATTTTACACTGGACGAAGGGACAAGCCCTTTTCAGCATTGGAGGAACGGAATTCCCCGCCGAGCCCGGAGACCTTTTTTGCGTTAACAGCGGTCAAATCCATTCCGCTGCGAGACAATACGAAGGGCCTACGGCCTATAATGCCATGGTCTTTAACCCTGTCCTTCTTATGGGGCAAACACCGGATCCTTCTTATATAAAACACCTTGCACCTTTTTTAGACGGAAGCCGCAGGCTGCCTCCCAAGCTTTCCATTGACGATCCCCAATGGGAGCAAGCCCGATTTCTCATGAATAGAATTCTTTTGGAATTTGAAAAAAGTCAGGCAGGCTATGAGCTTTCTGTCAAAGCTTATCTCACACTGCTTTTGGTTGAAATCGCAAGAAGTGGAATAGTTCAGGGAGCAGTTGGAGGCAAAAGCACCCAGGAGGGGTATCTGGAGAATTTCAAGACCTTGCTTCTGCATATTGAAAAGAATTACGCGGAAAAGCTGACTGTGGAGCAGGCGGCCCGAATGGTGGGCTTAAGCCCCTTCCACTTTTGCAAAACCTTTAAACGTCTTACAGGAAGAACCTTCGTGGAGTTTATTAATCTCCACAGGGTAAACAAGGCGGAAGCCCTTTTGACGGATTCGTCCCTATCCATTACTGAAATAGCCGAGGCCACCGGCTTTTGCAATATTAACTACCTGGACAGAGT
>JAEXPO010000112.1 GCA_023446675.1 Bacillota bacterium
TTCTTTCCTCTGTAGTTCTTGGGATGGGCCGGGCTGTAGGTGAAACCATGGCTGTCATCATGGTATGCGGAAACATACCCAATATGCCCACCTCCATTCTAAGCGTTGTCAGCCCTATGACGGCCACCATTGCCAAGGATATGTCCTATGCCGCGCCAACTCACCGTTCCGCTTTGTTCGGAATAGGGGTTGTGCTCTTTGTCTTTATTCTTGCTCTTAATTTAATACTTAATTTGCTTGTCAACCGCTCGGCGGACAAATAGAAAGGAGGAAGTGCAGTGAATAAAAGACGTAAGCTGAAAGACCTGACTCTCAAAACGCTGATTTTTCTCTTTTCATTCATTACTGTTGGCTTTCTCGTATGGATGATAGGGTATATCCTGTATCATGGCGTAGGCGGGTTAAGCCTTAAGTTTATAACCAGCGAATACAATCTTTACAAGGGTGAAACAGGTGTTTTCCCCATGATTATAGGTACCCTGCTGCTCATATTCAGTACCCTTGTCATAGCGGTGCCCATCGGTGTATCCGCGGCCATTTACCTCACCGAGTACGCACGCCAGGGAAAGGTAATACGTGTGATTCGTTTTGCAACCGAAAGCCTTTCGGGTATCCCGTCCATTATCTATGGCCTTTTCGGATATATTTTGTTCAGAGATAACCTGAAGCTGGGATTTTCCGTTGTATCGGGCGCTCTGACCTTGAGCATAATGATTCTGCCTCTCATTGTCCGTACCACGGAGGAAGCTTTGAAGGCCGTTAACCCGGGATACCGGGAAGGCAGCCTGGCCATGGGTGCTTCGCGGCTTCATACCATACGTCGGGTTATTCTGCCCAGTGCCCTGCCGGGGATTTTAACCGCGGTTATTTTAAGCATGGGACGTGTTATTGGAGAAACGGCGGCAGTTGTGTTTACAGTGGGCTCCGTAGCACGCATACCCGCAGTGGAGCAGCTTTTTACAAGCAGCGTCCGAACACTCTCGGTACACCTCTACATGGTTGCCCGGGAAGAGGCGGACTTTGTCAGTGCCTATGCCACCGCAACCATACTTATTGTTATTATCGCCATTCTGAATTTTCTTGCCAACCGAACAGCCGGGCGTATTATGAACCGCAGCGGCCAGACACGTTAAGGAGAAAAGACATGCTTTACCATAAAATTCGGAATCAACAGGGGGTTTTTTCATGCTAAATGATCAAAAAGAAAAACAGATTAAAATAAGGGTTCAGGATTTAAACCTTCATTATGGAAGCTTTCAGGCCCTGAAAAATATTAATGTTGAAATATACAGCGAGGAGATTACCGCTCTTATCGGCCCTTCGGGCTGCGGCAAATCCACCTTCCTTAAAACGCTGAACCGGATGAACGACTTGATTGAAAATGTACACATTAATGGGAGCATTTTACTGGATAATCAGCAGATACTGGGCGGGGGCATTGATGTGGTAGAGCTTCGGAAGCGGGTAGGCATGGTATTCCAAAAGCCCAATCCCTTTCCCATGTCCATATACGAGAATGTGGCTTACGGGCCTAAAATTCACGGTGGTCGTAAAAAAGCCGCCCTGGACGAGGTGGTCGAAAAGAGCCTCAAGGCCGCCGCCCTCTGGGATGAGGTAAAGGATCGCCTTCATAAAAGCGCTCTGGGCATTTCGGGAGGACAGCAGCAGCGCCTGTGCATAGCCAGAAGCCTGGCCACCGAGCCGGAGGTTATTCTTATGGACGAACCCACCTCGGCGCTGGATCCTATCTCCACCATGAAGATTGAAGACTTGTGCGAGGAATTGAAGAAAAAATACACCATTGTTATCGTTACTCATAATATGCAGCAGGCCGGCCGTATTTCGGACAGGACCGCCTTTTTCCTTCTGGGTGATCTGGTGGAATACAATACAACGGAGCGCATTTTCAATAAGCCTAAGGATGAGAGAACTGAAAGATACATTACAGGACGTTTTGGTTGATAAAACTTTGTTCATTTAATAAAAGAATGGGGAAAATATACTATAGTGCGCGTAACCCCTCGCATTTGATTTAGCCTTATTCCGGAGCAATGACTTTTTCGGGATTACCGGTGAAATCGGCTATAGTTTTAAAAGGAAAGGAATGAACGGAATGAGACAGCACCTGGAAAAGAGCCTTGAGGACTTGAGGGATGAAATAGGAAGACTTGGAGGCATGGTGGAAGAAGCCATGGATAAAACCATTATTGCCCTCAAGGAAATGGATGCGGTTCGCGCTGCGGAAATTATCCGTTACGACGATGAAATTGACAATGTGGAAACAAGGATTGAACGGCGCTGCCTGAGCCTTTTTGCTCTTCAGCAGCCCCTGGCCCGTGATCTGCGGGTTATCGGCTCCAGTCTTAAAATGATTACGGACCTGGAACGAATCGGTGATCATGCGGCGGATATAGCTGAAATCACTTTGCGTCTGGCACCTGGCCAGCCGTATAAAATAAATTCCGACATCTATACCATGGCAGGCCTTGCCCGCAGTATGGTGGGGCGGAGCATAGAAGCCTTTATCCATGAGGATTTGAAGCTGGCAAACGAGGTTTGCGGCGACGACGACGCGGTGGATGAGCTTTTTAACTTAATGATAATGGATCTTGTAAGCCAGATTAAAGCCGGTGGGCAGTCGGTGGAAACCAATGTGGATTTAATGTTTATTGTTAAATATTTTGAGAGAATTGCGGATCATGCCACTAACATTGCCGAATGGGCCGTGTATAATGAAACTGGAAAGCATCTTCACCTTCAGCATCCCGGGATAAATCCCACGGAGGCTATTGAAGACGATGCCGCAGAGTGAGGG
>JAEXPO010000162.1 GCA_023446675.1 Bacillota bacterium
AATATCAGGGCTTTAAGGCCCCGAGCCCGGATATTGGAGCTGTTTTTAACCAGGCTTCGCTCTGCCTGCTCCAAAGCTTCCGCATGGCGGCTCTTCCTCATGGAAAGTACCGCCAGATAGTAAAAGCCCATTTCCTGCTGCTCATTGGACCAGGTGGCTTTGTAAAAGGCATCATAGGCTTCATGGTCCCGGTTTTGGTACAAAAGGCTCAGGCCCAGGTAATAAAAGGCCTCCCCGGAGTAGGGATTGGGGTTCTTCCACGTAAGGCGAATTAGAGCCTTTCGGAAGCATTCCTCACTTTCTTTAAAAAGGCCCCTTCTCAAAAGAAGCTGTCCATAGGCCGTATTAATGCGGCTATCCTCCGGATCCCTTTTCAAGCCCTCCAGATAATAGGGATCGGGCAGAAAGGTGGCATGCCGGTATTGCTCCAGATGAAGGCCCGTCAGGTAAAGCTCTTCGTTGGTAAGAAGCTGCTCCGGGTTAAGGGGCGCTTTAGCAGGCTGTGGCATGGGCTGTACCCCCGGCGTGGCGGGGGTGTAGGAAAGAAGCAGCCTTCCCTGTGCCTCATAAACCGAAAGTGTCAGCTCATGGGCTTTTGCCTCCCCTATCTCAAGGGTTTCCTCCAGAATGTGGTTGGGAGACAGTATCCCTTCCTTCCTGTAGAGCTCGTCTCCGCCTTTCGTGAGGACTACGGCGGACCTGTCATAGAAAGAGGTGGCATACACACAAATATGGGCTTTACCTTTCCCGGTGTCCTCCCCGTTAACAGTCAGGTTCAAAACCACCTCCGTACTGGCGTTTTTCACAACTCCCGCCTTTTTGTAGGGCATGAAATATTGGGTAAAGCACTTTTCCTCAAAGGGCTTAAGCCAGGTGAAGTCCGGCTGGTTGTCGGTAAAGACGCCTGTCATCAATTCGATATAGGGGCCGTTTTCGTCCGTAAGATTCCTGTCCCAGGCCCGGCCAAAATCACCGCAGCCCCAGGTCCACTGCTTTTTTCCGGGAGACACATGATGATCCGCAATATGGAGAATACCTGCTTCAACACCCTCGTCATAGCCTCCAACAAAATCAAAATCCGAATGAAAGGCCATATAGGAGGTAGGAACAGGAATGTTTTTATACCGGGAAATATCCACACCCGCACTGTAATCCTGCTTGTAATACTCGCCCGTGGCAATGGGAAACCTTGATACCGCACGTTTTCCGTGATCCATAACCGCATGGACATCCGGAGGGAATATGCTTTGTGTTTGGTCATTGACGGCAACCGCCGGGTTGGCCCACCACAGAAAGGTCTGGGGTAAATCCGTAGGATTGTAGAGCTGGCCTTTGATTTCAATATAGGCCTTGCCCGGATACAGGGTAATGCTTGCCATGGCCTTTGTTCCGTACATCCTATCCGTTTCGTTTATGCGAAGAGTCCTGCTGCCGTCCATATTCTCGCAAAGCATGTATTCCACAGGCGAAAAGGTGGTGGGTCTGTGATGCTGAGGCCAGTTAAACTCGATTCCTCCGGATATCCAGGGGCCTGTGAGCCCAACAAGAGCGGGCTTTATTACCTCATTGTAGTAGACAAAATCATAGCCGTTGGTTTTATCATAAGCCCTTTGAATTCTTCCGCCAAGCTCAGGCAGCACCATAACCTTCAGATAGGCGTTTTCAAGCCAGACTGCCCTGTAGGCTTTATCCTTTTTTTCATCGTAAATCTTATCAATAACAGGAAAAGGGTATACCTTCCCGCTGCTTCCCTGATAAACCCGCTTTTCCAGAAACATAGGGTTTTTATCCGGCTCCCCAACCTCATAGGTTGGTATGAGAATGTCCTCTTCCCATATACGCACCGGGTTTTCTGTAAGCTTCATTCCTGTTCCTCCCTTCTTCCACTCTATTTAAATGGTAACACAGGGAGTAAAAAACCCATTACCGCCAATTGCTCACTTGTTTAAAAAAATTGCTCTTCTTTTTTTATATAATTATGCTGATTTGACTGGTAAACCTGAGAGAAGTATAATGGAAATAGTTTAGACTTTCACAAAATTGCTCTCGCATAGCCGCCTTCCGGACAAAGAGAGGCTTATATAAGGGGTTTATATGAAGGAAACTTATCCCGGTGTTCTGGAGAACTCCCATGTTTATTTTCATACCGCCAGCGCCCAGTCCAGAAAAATGTTCTTTTATGTTCTATGCACGGGCCATTATCATTGCAATGAGCGCTACCGTGTGGATCGTCAGAATTACAACAGCTTTTTGATTCTGTATGTCCAATCGGGAACCGGTTATGTGGAGCAGGATGGTAAAGCCGTGTTGCTGAAGGCCGGATCACTTTTTTTCATGGATTGCTACCGGCCTCACAAATACTATACCCGGAGCCGTTGGGAAATTTATTGGGTTCATTTTGACGGCATCCTTGCAAGAGCCTATTTTGAAGCGGTTACTGAGCAAGGCATCTCCCTTTTCCCCAAAAATCCTTACTCAGCCGAAAGGTGTTTAAAAAAGATTTTTGAAGCCTTTCATGAAAAAAGCAAGGCCAACGAAGCCTTGCTGTCAAAATACCTGACCGACCTTTTAACCGAGCTTATCCTTTGCGTTAACGCGACCTCTCCCCAAAAAAGCCAGATTGATGCGGTGGAGGATACTCTGGCCTTTATATCGCAAAACGCGGACCAGGATCTGTCCCTTGATCGGCTTGCACGGAGGGTTTCCTTAAGCCCCTTCTATTTTACGCGGGTATTTAAAAAGGAAACAGGCTACACCCCACATGAATATATTTTGAGAGCACGGGTGGATCTGGCAAGGTTCTTTCTTAAAACCACGGATTATCCTATTAAGGAAATAGCCTTTCGAAGCGGCTTTAACAGCGAGGCCAGCTTCTGTACAACCTTCAAAAAGGCAACCGGGCTTACCCCCAAAGCCTACCGTGCCCATCCTCAGTAACTCTTTTAAAGAAAACTGCCCATCTCTTACAAGAATTTGCCCTGTTGGGGACAAAGCATTGTATCCGGCCGGGCCTGTGGTCTAGAATGAAACCAGATTTCAGCCCTGCATTCTTTTTAGGTGTATGGGGTTCTATGCTTGTTTGGAGGGATTCTCATGGAGATGAATTTATCCGGCCAATGGGGCCTGGCTCTTGATACTTCTTACCCTGAAAGCTTCAACGATTCCATTCTTCTTCCATCCACAACGGAAATAGGCTGCAAGGGAAAATGGAGCCTTAATGAAAGCGAGCTTCGCTATTTGGGCCGCGTGAGGCCCTACACCGGCAGCGCCTTTTATAAAAAGGAAGTGGTTATACCTAATAAATGGGAAGATAAGAATATTTTCCTATACCTGGAGAGGACTAAGCTTACTCAGGTATTTGTGGACGGCATAGCTGCAGGCGCATCCAATGAAACCATTGTTCCCCAGCATTACGATTTAACCCGCTCCCTCACTCCCGGAAAGCATACCCTGGTTATTGAGGTGAATAACAGCCTTGAAGGGGATCCCCATTTCCCAGCCGCCCTCTTAAGCGGACATCAATATACGGATCACACCCAGACCAACTGGAACGGTATTCTTGGCAAGCTGCTTCTCAAAGCTTTGCCGTCTGTACACATGGTACAGGGTTTGGTCACAGGCGATCCTGAAAAGGGGCTGTTCCGCATCCGGCTTACAGTAGAAAATAACGGACCGGCCTGTCAGCAGAGGCTTACAATAAACGCTCAGCCCGCAGGGGCCGGAAAGGCCTGTTGTGTGGATACCCTGCGTGAAACGCTGAGCCTTCCTTCCGGAATTTCGGAGCATAGCCTTGCCCTCCAAGTTAAAGAGTCCCGCCTCTGGGATGAATACAACCCGGTGTATTACAACCTTTCCTTACATATGGGAGAGCAAGCCCTGGCGCTGAGAGGCTTTTTCCGAACAGTAAAAAAGGAAGGCCGATGCCTCAAGGTTAACGGGCTTCCGGTTTCTTTAAGGGGGACGGTGGACTGTGCCATATTCCCATTAACCGGCGCCTGCCCCACCACCGTTTCCTTCTGGCTTGCCCTTTTGGAGCAGATGAAGGCCTATGGACTCAACCACTACCGCTTTCACAGCTGGTGCCCTCCTGAGGCTGCCTTTGAGGCTGCCGACCGGCTGGGAATGTATTTGCAGGTGGAGCTCCCCTGCTTTGGCATCGGCTTCTATCCGGAAGGCCATCCCCGCCACAACCCTGTATTAAAAAGCTTTTTGTATGACCAGGCTGTAAAGCTTTTAAAGGAATTTGGCAATCACCCTTCCTTTTTCATCTTTGCCGTGGGCAATGAGATGACAGGCGATCCCGCCTGCTTCAAGGACCTGATCGACCAATGCAGGAGTGTACGAACAGACAAGGTGTATACCCAGGGTGCTAATAATTTCCTGGGAGATCCCCTGTGTATTCCCTCTGACGACTGCTGGATTATGATGCGCACCGATAAGAGCCATAATATCC
>JAEXPO010000234.1 GCA_023446675.1 Bacillota bacterium
ACGGCGTTTTCTTTTGTGCTTCAGCCATTTTATTTCTAATTATCGTGAAAAAACGAAGGAGGTTAATCATGAACAGCTTAAAAGGTACCAAAACTGCCGAGAATTTGCTTAAGTCCTTCGCAGGCGAATCCCAAGCCCGCAACCGTTACACTTATTATGCTTCCGTAGCAGATAAGGAAGGCTTTAAGCAGATCCGCGACATTTTCATTGAAACGGCGGAAAATGAGAAGGAGCATGGTAAAAGGTTTTATAAGTTCCTTCTGGAAGGCCTTAAGGATGAGCTTCCTGCCATGATTGAAATCACTGCGGGTTTCCCTGTAGCTCAGGGGACCACCGTTGAAAATCTTAAGGCGGCTGCCAGCGGTGAAAATGAGGAGTGGACCGAGCTTTACCCCGAATTTGCAAAGGTAGCCCAGGAGGAAGGCTTTCCTGAGGTCGCAACAGCGTACAAGTTCATTGCGTCTGCTGAAAAAAGGCACGAGACCCGCTTTTTGAAGCTGGCAGAGAACATTCTGGGCGAAAAGGTTTTCGCAAAGGACGAGAAGGTTCTTTGGAAATGCGGAAATTGCGGCTACATACACGAAGGAACGGGAGCACCTGAAAAATGTCCCGCCTGTCTTCATCCCAAGGCTTATTTTGAACTGTTTGTCGAGACCTATTAAAGCTTAGGGCTTTAGCGGGCTTTTGATTGAACAGGCTTATAGCGCAAAAAAAGAGCGCCGGCTTCAGGCGGAAAGCCGCAAGGACAAATTGTGGGCCTACATCATACGGCGAGCTGGAAACGAAAAAATCCCTTCATTCTTAAAGAATTATTTAGGAATGAGGGGATTTAATATTTGACGTGTTTAGGCTGGAAAATAGGCTCTAATTCCAGAAAAATCAGCTTCTGAATAGTGCTCCTATACTGCAAAATGTAATGTAGTCGAGTTTTTGCCAACAGTGTTGACAAGTGTAGACAGGACTTATATAATGAGGATGTCTACGAATGTAGTCAGAACGGGGTGTAAAACAGTGGCGGAGGAACATATAAGTCTTACAACAGCGGAATGGAGTATCATGGAGTATTTGTGGGAAAATGCCCCGTGTACGGGGCGTGAGGCCTCGGACCATTTCAGAGAGCTTACCGGCTGGTCACGGACAACCACGCTGACGCTTTTGAACCGTGTGATTAAAAAGGGCGCGGTGCTTTGCGATGAGAGCGGTGGTGTCTATACCTATTCGCCGCTGATCGTCCGTGAGGATGCTCTGATGCGAGAAACGGAAGCCTTTCTCAGCCGCATCTGTAAGGGTAGCGTCAGCATGATGATGAGCGCCATCACAAAGAAGCAGGAGTTATCAAAGGACGAGATCAACGAGCTATACGCGATCCTGCGCCAGGCAGATGAGGATCGGGCGTCAAAGGACAGCGAGGTAAATAAACATGACTGAATGGATTATAGCCTCATCTGTCCTGATAGCGGTGATAGCCGCCCTGCGTTTTATCCTGCGGTGTAAGGTAAGTCTGCGCCTGCAATACGCGCTTTGGGCGCTGGTGCTGATAAGGCTGCTTGTGCCGGTGAGCTTTGGCGTGAGCACTGTCAGCGTTATGAATGCAATACCGGCACCTCTGCCGGAAACGGTGCTGCCCGTTGATGTGCCGGAGGGCACAATTAACATTCCGGCGGGAGTGACGCCGGAATTTTCTTTCCCCGCCCTGCCGGACAACACCGGTGTAGCGGAGAATATTCAGAACCATATTTCTGATGCGTATAGCCGTGTCATAGATTGGAGCTTCGTTGCGCTGGGTGTGAACGGGTCGGTGAGGAGTTGCGCGGCGACTATGGTCGCTCATTCGTCCGCCTGACCTGCAAGAAGCACACCGCCAGTACGCTTCTTATCACATCAACCACCATGACCGGCAGTAAAAAGGGTATTAAGGGGGCGTTTGCACCGGCCCTGCCGGGCAAGCATAAAAGAGGGCACCTTTATCCGGCGCCCTCTTTTATGGGGCTCAATGGAGAGAGCGTTTAATTTAAGGGATTTAAGCGGATTATTTCATATTTCAGGCGGCAGGCTGGAGCCTCTTTAAATACCTCCACAGAAGCTTTACAAGCTCGGACACCGCAATGACACTAATGGTTAACCCGAAGATTTTCAGCCACATGGCCAGATCCAGAGGGATTGTCCCGAAGAAGGCACCTGCAAACTGTATAATGAGGATCTGCATTACAAAGGTTACGGATATAACCAGAAGCATAACCTTGTTTTTCAGTAGGTGCCTGAAAATACTTACATCATGAAGCTCACGGCAGTTAAATGCATTAAATAGCTGAAAGAGTGCAAACAGGGTAAACAGAACGGTGGTCATTTGTTCTTCCGTGGCTCCTAAAAAGTTATAGGTATACTGAAAGAGGAAAATAACGGAGACATAAATTCCTGTCAGGCCGATTCTTGTCAGCATACCCCTGGATATGATGTTTTCACTTCTTTTGGTGGGGGGCCTGCTCATGAGATCGTCATAAATGGGTTCAAGCCCCAGGGTGAGGGCGGGAGGCCCGTCCATGATAATATTGATCCACAGGAGCTGCAAAGCGGTAAATGGTGCCTTTAAGCCCAGCAGGATGGAGGTGAAAACCACAATAACAGAGGACAGGTTAACGGTGAGCTGAAATTGTATAAACCTGCGAAAGTTTTCATAGATGCCCCGCCCCCAGGCAATGGCCTTTACAATAGTGGAGAAGGAGTCATTGAGCAGAACAATATCGCTTGCCTCCTTGGATACCTCGGTTCCCGATATGCCCATGGCAATGCCAACATCGGCATTTTTAAGCGCAGGCGCATCATTTATGCCGTCACCTGTAACAGCAACCACATTTCCCTGAGATTTAAGAAGCTTTACAACACGCATTTTAATGGTGGGGGTGCTTCGTGCGATAACACTTATGATGGGCAGCTTTCTCAGAAGCTCCGCGTCGCTCAAATCCGCGATATCCTTGGCTTCAACGGCGATTCTGTTGGCGCTCAGAATATGAAGCTCATTGGCAATGGCTGTGGCCGTTATGATATTATCGCCAGTCAGTATTTTAAGATCAATGCCTGCCACACGGCAATTTTTTACCGCATCATAAACATCAGCCCGGAGGGGATCGGAAATGGCCACAAAACCGTCAAATATCATATTTCTTTCCATTGAAGCATGGTGGTGCTCATCCTCATAGTCCAGCATGCTTTCAAGCTCCTTGTGGGCAAAAGCGATGACGCGCATGGCTTTTTCCTGGGCCTTGGTAATGTAATGCTCAATTTCACTTTTTTCAGTGCCGGACATGGCGCACATGGTGAAGAGACATTCCGGGCTTCCCTTGACATAGGAAATAATTTTGCCGTCCACCTTGCTGATGGTCGTCATGTGCTTAAGCTCAGAGGAAAAGGGGAAGGAATGGAGCACCTCGTGATCCATACGCTCGTCCTTGTAGGTTTTCCCCGTTTCCCTGCGGGCGAGGGAACATTCGTAAAACGTAAGCATGGCACATTCCGTGGGATTGCCGATGAAGGTGCCGTCCTGAGATATATCCGCAGTTGTGTTAAGGCAGATATTGTGAACAAGCCAGGGGGAGGAAAGCTCGGTGGGCTTGTTATGCCATTTCGAGTCATAAAAGGCTGAAACCGTCATTTTATTTTCTGTTAAGGTACCTGTTTTATCCGAACAGATAACATTGATACAGCCTACGGTTTCCGAGGCAATCATTTTTTTGACCAGAGCGTTTTGATGTGAAAGCTTGATAATATTTATGGAAAGAGAGACTGCCACTATGGTGGGAAGGCCCTCCGGCACGGCAGCCACAATAAGTACAATGCTTGTAACAAAGGCCTCCAGCACATCCTCAAAAAAAAGTCCTCCATTTAGAGCGAAGGAGATGATCTCGGAGATAAAGACAATGGTTGCGGCGGTAATACCTAAAAGCGTAATGGTTTTTCCCAGCCGTGCCAGCTTCTCCTGCAGGGGAGTGGGGGTCCTTTCCGTTTTTGTAAGCTCCTTTGCAATTTTTCCGAATTCCGTATTATCGCCCACTGCGGTAACAACCATCTTACAATAGCCGCTTGTAATAAAATTGCCTGAATAAAGCATATTACAGCGTTCTGCCAGCGGCGTCTTTTCATCCACCAGAGGTATATTGGCATCCTTCTGGGACGGGACGCTTTCTCCTGTCAGGGCGGATTCATCGGCTGCAAGTCCCACGCTTTCCAGAAGACGGCCGTCGGCAGGAATGCGATCACCTGTTGAAAGAAGTAAAATATCACCCACTGCCAGCTCTCTCTGACCTATCATAACGGTGTCACCGTTTCTCAGGGTTTTAATAAGCGTATCCTCACTTATTTTGGAAAGGGCCTCAAAGGCTTTGGCGCTTTTACCCTCCATAACGACGGTAATAATAACTGAAAGAGAGATTGCGGCAAAAATGCCCACGCATTCCAGAAAGTCTGCTTCGCCGCCTGTGGCAGCCCTGATGATATTAACGGCAAGGGCAATAATACCTGCCATTATAAGCATTAAAATCATAGGCTCGCTGGCTGCGCCCCAGATGCGCTTAATAAGGGATTCGGGCTTTTCTTTTGAAAACACGTTTTTCCCGTACTCTTCCTGGTTTCTTGCTGCCTGATCTGTCGTCAGCCCCGCCGTCTCATGGGTATTCAACCGGCGCAGAAGACTTTCCCTGTTTTCCGTAAAATCCTTCACTGCAATTCCACCTCGTTAAAAGTTTTGTATTTTTGGGTTTGTTTATGCACAATAAGATCCTTCGCCCGCTTAACACAATTAAAGACTGCCGGCGGTGCACGTGAACCCTGTTGTATTACAATAAAAAAACTCGTATATAGCGGTATTGCTATACACGAGCCGTAAAAAAAGACCATGTATGGCTAATAACTAGCTATACATGAGTCTCGTTTTTTAAGACAAGCCAGACTAAAAAGTCAGTATGTTGACTTGACACGCAGAAACCTGCGCAAACTACTCCCTCACGAGTATTTTAAATTGTTTTCAAATTATATCATGTAAAAATGAGACAAGTCAACCTGTTAAAAGGTTAACTTTTTTCAGGGTTCATAAAAATACCTTATTGTGGTTTAATAGTATTAGGAACATTCGGACTACTGCTTCCGTGCGGAAGGGCAGGTGAAAGTTCTCATTGGAATTAATTAGGAGAAGGTTGGTTGGTATGGGAGAAAACGAGCATATAGCTCTTTTTGATAAACTGGGCATAAAGAATACAAGACAGAGGAATCTCCTCTATTTAATCCTTGAAAAAAGCGGACAGCCCATGACAGCGGAGCAGCTGTTTTTTGAGGTTCGAAAAACGGATGAAGGCGTAAGTCTTTCGACAATCTACCGTATAC
>JAEXPO010000242.1 GCA_023446675.1 Bacillota bacterium
GTGGTTCCAGTCAAAGCTCTGGTGTACCAGAGGAATGGTGCTGGGGCGGCGTCCGCCGATTAAGATAGCGGAGATGGGTACGCCTGCAGGATCTTCCCACTCATCAGCAATAACAGGGCACTGATTAGCAGGTGCGGTGAAACGGGCGTTAGGGTGAGCCGCAGGTGTGCCGGAAGCAGGTGTCCAGTCATTGTTTTTCCAGTCAATCAGGTGCTCAGGTGCATCCTTGCCGATACCTTCCCACCATACATCGCCGTCGTCGGTGATACCAACGTTGGTGAAAATGGTATTCTTCTCAATGCTGTGCATTGCGTTGGGGTTGGAATCAAGTGAAGTACCGGGAGCTACGCCGAAGAAGCCGGCCTCAGGGTTAATGGCATACAGGCGGCCGTCGGCTCCGAATTTCATCCATGCGATGTCATCGCCGATGGTTTCAACCTTCCAGCCGGGGATGGTAGGAACCAGCATGGCCAGGTTGGTCTTTCCGCAAGCGGAAGGGAAAGCGCCGGCAATATAGGTCTTCTTGCCTTCGGGAGAGGTAAGCTTCAGTATGAGCATGTGCTCAGCCATCCAGCCCTCGTCACGAGCCTGAGCGGAAGCGATTCTGAGAGCAAAGCACTTTTTGCCAAGGAGAGCGTTTCCGCCGTAGCCGGAACCATAAGACCAAATGGTTCTCTCTTCGGGGAAGTGGCTGATGTATTTCTTTTCAATGGGAGCACAGGGCCATTTGGTGTCCTTTTCGCCTTCAGCGAGAGGAGCGCCTACGGAATGGAGGCAGGGAACGAACTCACCGTCACCCAGAGTCTCCAGAACCTTTGAGCCGATGCGGGTCATAATGCGCATGTTGACAACAACATAAGCGCTATCGGTAAGCTCCACGCCAATTTTGGATATGGGAGAGCCGATGGGGCCCATGGAGAAAGGAATAACATACATGGTTCTGCCCTTCATGCAGCCTTTGTAAAGTTCCTTCATGGTAGCCTTGAGCTCATTGGGATCAACCCAGTTGTTGGTGGGGCCTGCATCATCCTTGGATTTGGATGCAATATAAGTCCTGTCCTCAACACGGGCAACGTCGGAAGGATCGCTGTTGAAAGCAAAGCATCCGGGGCGCTTTTCAGAATTGAGGGGCTTTGCCAAACCGGCTTCCACCAGTTCCTTTAAGAGACGATCGTTTTCTTCCTGAGAACCGTCGCACCAGTAGATTTGATCCGGTTGACACAATTCGGCAATTTCTTTTACCCATGCATCGAGCTTTTTGTTTGAACTCATTGATATTCTCCCTTCAAGTATTTCAATATATAGTGTAACAAATTTGGCAATAACACATACCAGGCTTTTTGCCCTGGCAGCAGGCTTGCGCCTGCATATCCGCTATTATGTTAATTTTTTCACTAGAAATTTTATCATAATCCTAAGGGGATTTCAACACGTGTTTTGGCTAAATCGGTAGGGAACAACGTCCTCATACGGCTTTTAATAAAGGACTTTGCAAAAATCAATGTATTCTGTATACACTACCTCTTTCAGACAAACAGGTTCCAAGATCTTTCCATAGCACTCTTACGGCTTTGTCGATAATGGTTCTCTTAAAATATGAAACTTGGAAAAGAAACAAATTCATTTTTTTAAATTTTACAAAGCTTTTTTGATGCTTAGTATCAAATAGTCATCCCGGGCACATGTAGTCATCCCGGGGACATGTAGTCATCCCGGGGACATGGCCTATACTGTCGGCAGGGCCTCTCCCTCTTGCTCTTCCCCGCCTCCCGCAACAGGCAAAAGGGGCTTACGATTTACGTTAAGCCCCTTAATTCACTATTAGCGGTTGGATTATTCAAATGCTATTTAAAACGCTTCTCCAGGAATTTGTAGCTGATCTCCAGACTCTCGAAGGGATTTCTGCGGCATACATCCTGCTCAACGGCATACCATTTCACATCGATTTTTTCACAGGCATCAAGGATAGCCTCCCACTGTAGATTTCCCTGACCAATTTCGGCAAAAATCTGCTCATTCTTTACAATGGCCATATCCTTAAAATGAACCACAGCCATTCTTCCCTTTACCTTTTCGATCCATTCCACGGGATTGGCGCCGCCGGCCTGCACCCAATAGGTATCCAGCTCAAAGCCGAAGGCGTCGGGATCGGTTTCTTCAAAAAGAATGTCCATACAGGTTTGTTCGTCGAATTTCTCATACTCGAATTTATGGTTGTGATAAATAAAATAGAGGTCATTTTTGCGAAGGGTGCGGCCAATTTCGCTGAACTCCTTTGCAAAGGCTACCACCTTTTCCCTGCTCAATGCATCGTTGCCGGGAAGGGAACCAAGACCTACATATTCGCAACCCCAGAGCTTGTGCTCCTTTATGACATTCTCCAGATCGTTTCTCAGCCGGTCGGCGGATATATGGGTTGCACAGATTTTCAAGCCTGCTTCATCCGCGTAAGTTTTGAGAAGTGCGGGATCGATAGGGCCGACGCCCGATACCTGAACGGCGTCATAGCCGATGGTTTTTACTTTCTTAAGGGTTTCCTTCACATCATCCGGTGTTTTGAGGAATTCTCTCAAAGTAAAAAGCTGTGCCGCGAGCTGATGTTTTTTCATGGTTTTTCCTCCCCAATAATAGACTTGGAACCAATATTTTCCCAGAATCTACTTAGTTGTATTCTTATAAACCCTTTTTATTCTAAAACAATAAAGCGCACAAATCCTGTTTTTTATTGAGGAAAATATGGCGTATCTTGCGCTCTGTGTACTGCCCCAATTCCTAAATAAGTGTCAGAATCTTCTCTATAAAGGGCTTATCCTGAATCTGGTTGTGCCCGGATATTACCGTATCAAAGGACAGGCTGAGGCAATGCATCAGGGTACGGCGGTAAATGTCGGCGCTTAAGTCCAGCTCGGGCACGGGGGCATCGGGCGTATCCCCTATGGTATCCCCTATGTGCAGCACCCCCTCCTCCTCATCCAGAATGCTGATGCCGTCAGGTGTATGTCCCGGTGTGTGGAAAAGCAGCACACCGTCATCCGGGAAATAGAGGCGATTGTCGAAGAGCTGATTGGGGAACACCTTATCTGCTTGCCCTCGCACATAACGCTTATTTTTTTCCATATCCCCGTCCCATTTTTCAGTTAACAGGGTACGGCTTGCTTCATGAGCGATGACAGGCACATTCCCCACACTTCCGTTTCCCCATACATGATCCCAGTGGTAATGGGTATTAATGACAATAAGAGGCTTATTAAAGGGCTCCAAAAACGATATTATAGGCTTTACGCTCTCTGAACCAAGACCTGTATCTATGAGAAAAACATGCTTGTGCCCAAGTATGACGGAAAGATGGAGATCCCATTCAGGAAGATCTCTGTGTGAAAAAACAACATTGCGGTTCTTAATGCGCTGGATAGTCATAAGCCCTCCTCCTTTTGCCCGTTTCTTCTCATTTTATTCCTTTCGGTGGTGAAGCTCAAGTCTGACACGCCCGTCTTCCACGGTAAACGCATATGAAAAGTGAACATTCAGGTACCCTATTTTTTACGGTAAACCGGCAGACAAAACCAAGCTGTTTCAGAAAGGTTCGAAATTCGTATGCGTTCACTCTGCTGCAGATTACGGATACCCTTTAAAAAACTGTCCTACTCTGGTATACTTTTAAATCATTGAAAGCAAGGCCCCTCGTTATGAGTGGTCTTTCAGGGGAGCGTATGAGCGGACTTCCATCTTATTTGAAGGTTTATGAGGACTTAAAAAAGAAAATCCTGGGCGGAGAATACCCTATTGGGGATTTTTTGCCTACGGAGCCTGAAATAGAAGCGCTTTTCAGCGTCAGCCGAACCACGGTCAGAAGAGCTATGGAACTTTTGTCAAAGGAAGGCTTCATTGAAGTCAAGCAGGGCCGGGGAACCCGGGTTTTAAACCACAAAGCCAGGCAGGATCTTAAAAATCTGACCTCCGTTACGGAAACCCTGCGCCGGAGAGGCTTTCAGGTAGCTACCAAAAGCATGCATATCGACACTGTTCCCGCAGGCAGCGAGCTGGCTCAATGCCTGGGAGTGGAGCTCCATACCCCATTGGCAAGAATACAGCGTATTCAGACGGCGGACGGAACTCCCATTGCCATTATGCGCAATTATCTCAATATGGCCCTGGTTCCTGGAATCGAAAAGCATAAAAACCAGTTTACGGGTCTTTATCAGTTTTTAGAGGAGCATTACGGGCTCTCCATCGACAGCTCGGGGGATAAAATTTTTGCAAAAAACGCGGACTTCACGGAAGCGGAGCTGCTTTGTATTCCTGTGGGTGCCGCGATTCTGTGTATCCACCGGGTTTGCTATTTCCAATCCAAACCCGTATGCGTGGATCATGTGGCTCTGGTAGGGGATCGCTATGAGCTTGAGACCTCCACCTCCGGACGCCGTAAATAACAGTTCAGGAATGCATTACCTTTTAGATACCTTTTTTCGCTTATCATTTAGTTGATTTTTCATTTTTCGGAGGTGCATCCCATGCAAAGCACTTTACTTGAGGAGCTGGCTCGTTCCATGGATATCAGCTGTGTCAGGGCCCAATCCACCTTGTCTGAAGTGGAGGAAATGGCGCAGGCAGCAGTTCGATACCCCTTTGCCGCAGTGTTTGCCATGCCTTTATTTACAGGTTATCTTATTGACAGGCTGACGGAGCTGGGTTCTGAAACCCCTGCCGGAGGCGTGGCCGGGTTTCCCTCGGGAGGGGAATACACCTCCGTGAAGGTCATGGAGGCCAGGGAGGGCATTAAGCTCGGCTGCCGTGAAATCGACATGGTTATGGCCGTGGGCGCTTTTAAATCCGGACACTATGACTATGTCCGGGAGGATATCCGCAGGGTTGCCGACGCAACAGGCCCTATACCCTTAAAGGTTATTCTCGAAACCTCCTGGCTGACCGATGAGGAAGTGGCCCGGGCCAGCCTTATCGCCGTTGAGGCAGGCGCCGCCTTCATAAAGACAGGAACCGGCTGGGGCCCTGTTCCCGCTTCAGCCCACACCGTGGCCCTTATAAAGTCCGTCGTGGGAGACAGCGCCAAAATCAAGGCTGCCGGAGGCATCCGTTCACTGGAGACCCTCCTGGCGCTGAAAAAGGCCGGCTGCAGCCGTTTCGGCCTGGGTACGGCAGCAGCGCTTAACATACTGGAAGAGGCAAAGGAAACATCATTAATTCATTTTTAAATCAGAATATCATTCTTGCTTAATAAAATAACAATTTTACAAGGTTTTTAGCCTGTATACATGCAATTATCAGGTTTTTTTGTCATGCAATCAATGTCTTCAACAAACTTTCCTTTTAAATTCATCATCATTTCATGCTTTTTTTACATTATCTATTCATATGGTTTGTGATATTATATTAACAAAGTTAGTTATGTTTTTAACAAACTTAAACAAATTTTACTCATTCCATAATGATCTTAACTTAAATCTTAATTGTCTTTACTTAATTTTTTGGAGGAGAATTCTATTATGAAGGGTTTTGCAATGCTTGGTATAGGCCGGACAGGCTGGATTGAAAAGGAAGCTCCTGCCTGCGGGCCTCTGGATGCCGTTTGTACACCTGTGGCGGTAGCCCCCTGCACCTCGGACGTCCATACCGTATGGGCCGGAGCCATCGGTGATCGCAGGGATATGATTCTCGGACACGAATGCGTGGGCCGGGTGGTAGAGGTTGGTTCTCTTGTAAAGGACTTCAAACCGGGTGATCTGGTTATTGTTCCCGCCATCACACCCGACTGGGGTGCGGTTGAGTCCCAGGCCGGTTTCTCGCAGCATTCCGGCGGGATGCTGGCAGGCTGGAAGTTTTCAAACTTCAAGGACGGCGTTTTCGCCGAATTCTTTCATGTAAACGAAGCGGACGCCAATCTGGCCCATCTCCCCTCCAGTCTTGATCCGGCCGAGGCAGTCATGCTGGCGGACATGGTGGTGACCGGTTTTCACGGTGCAGAGC
>JAEXPO010000287.1 GCA_023446675.1 Bacillota bacterium
CCTCTGGGTGGCGGAATTCCCTTGAAAATTCCGTTTATTGCCATACCGGCTCTGCCCGGTTCGGGCCCCGAGGCCCCCTGCGCCGTATTCGCTCCGGCAGAGGAGCTTAAAGGGGATAAGGAGCCTCTTTCCGCAGCCTGCCTTCCCGATCTGGTGGTGGTGGACGGACGGCTTTCACGGCCTCTTTCGCCTCTTTATACCGCCGCTTCCGCCATGGATACCTTAAGCCATGCCATTGATGCCTACACGGCGCCTGATAATAATCCCATGCGAAACGGCTATGCGCTTTCCGCTATATTACTGGTTCGGGATCATTTGCGCCGGGCCGTAAGACACGCAGGGGACAAAGAGGCAAGGCTGGGTCTGGCCAATGGCGCCATGCTGGCTTCCGTGGCCTCGGCTCATGCACCCCAGGGCTTGACCCGCAATGTGGCCCAATGCCTGGGCTGGCTTTGCAACATACCCCAAACCATGGCTGAAAGCGTCCTTCTTCCCCATTGCATGGAATATGAAATGCCCCGCAAGGAAGAGGCCTATGCGGAGATTCTCCTGCCTCTTGCGGGTTCCGAGATTTACTCCGACACGGACAGGCAGGACAGGGGCAGAAAAACGGTGTATTATATTAAAAATCTGGTTCGAACCTATCAGGATATTTGCGGATTACCCACGGGACTTGCCCAGCTGGATGTGAAGCGCAGTGCCTTTGGGGCCATTGCTGAGGGTGCGGCCAGGAGGCTCGCCTCTCAAAGCTGGACCTACGACAGGGTTCAGGAGGATGTGTTTAACATACTTAACCTGGCCTATTAAGTGGCAGTATAATTAAATCCGTTTGTTTTAATCCACCCAATTTCGAGAATTCCAGGATTCCAGACTTCAATTGGATTATTGGATTATAAGAGGGCTAACCACCGCTGATAAAACAGAAGAACCGGCTTTAAAAGGAAGTATCAAAACCATACCTAATTTTTATTCCGTAAGGGGCCGCCCTCTTCTTTAGAAGCGTTTTCGTTCCGAAAGCTTCGGGGAGTGGTTTCCATGTACCGAAAAAAAGCCCGGTTAAAGGACCGAATACAGTCAAAGCCGCTGGACAGGGCAATGACTGTTATACTGTCGGACGTGTTTTTCAATAAATAGCACGCCCGTTTTATCCGGTGCTGATTGACATAATCGGAAAAGGGCATGCCAAGGTGCCTTCGCAAGTATTTGGAGACATAGCTGTAATCGTAACCCAGGGAGCGGGCCAATTCCTTTAATGACACCGTTCCTGCAAAATGGGAGTCAATGTAGGCCAGGGCGCTGTTAAGAAGCGTCCGATGGTCATCTTTTTTATCGATCAGAGTAACCTGGCTATAATAAAGCGAACAGAGCATGTAATAACAGGATTTTAAATAAAAGGTGTTATCTTCCTTTGCTTTCATGAGCCTGTTAAAAAACATATCACAAGTGGTTTCATCCAGACGGAATACCGGGTTAAGAGCGGTTTTCCCTGAAATGGCCTGGGTAAAGGCCGGTACCAGATCCGGAGAGAAAATGGAAATATACCCGGTGCAGTGCCCTTGTGAGGTATATCCATGAATTTCATTTGGCAAAACGAGAGCAGCGTTCCCTGACCTGAGTTCAAAGCGCTCTTCATTTAAGAAAAGGGTTATCGCCCCTTCCTGAACATAAAAAAATTCGTAGCTTCGATGGAGGTGACTGTCAAAACAAATGTCACGCACAGGGAAGATACGGTAATAGTTTAAATCACCAAAATGACGCCCTTCATAAAAAAGCATGACACATCACCGTAAAAACAATTTTCGTCTATTATAATACCACGTCTTTCTTGTTATCGTAAAGGAAAGGATTGTACAATTAGCTCATGATTCAAATAAAAGGGCTGGCTGCTTTTGGTGGTGCACAGCTCTGAGAAAAGCCATAAAAAGGCTTTTTCCGCAAACAGGGCCACATTTCTAAAAGCGGTGCTTATAGGTGTGGAAGACGCTGTTTAAGCAGTTAATAAAAAAGTAAGGGGAGGATTCGTGTGATAAAGAAAGCGTTAATCGTATGGGGGGGCTGGGATGGCCATGAACCCCGCCAGGTAGGAGAAATTTTTGCCTCTATTTTAAAAGAGGAAGGCTTTGAGGTTGAGGTTTCCAATTCTCTGGACAGTTTTGGTGATTTGGATAAGCTCATGAATTTAAGCCTCATCATTCCCGTATGGACCATGTCGGAAATAAAAAATGACTATGTGGAAAACGTGTCCAAGGCCCTCCAGGCCGGAGTGGGTATGGCCGGATGCCACGGCGGTATGTGCGACGCCTTCAGAAACAGCACTCAGTGGCAGTTTATTACGGGTTCTCAATGGGTTTCCCATCCGGGCAATGACGGAACACCCTACCGTGTTAATATCCGCAAGTCCTCCGATTCCGTTATTATCAAGGATATGGAGGATTTTGACGTTAAATCCGAGCAGTATTACATCCATGTGGATCCTGCGGTAACTGTTCTTGCTACCACCCGTTTTCCTGTTGTAGACGGGCCCCATGCCGCCAACGGTGAGGTGGACGTGCCTGTGGTATATACCAAACGCTGGGGGAAGGGCCGGGTGTTTTACAACAGCCTGGGCCATGTGGCCAATGTGTTTGATATTCCGGAAGCCAGGGAGCTTATGCGCCGCGGCTTTTTATGGGCGGCCAGAGATTAGGGATGACTGATTAGCTCCTGGGGCCTGTATGGAAAGGGGCTAAATTAAGTAACTGGGGAGGAAAATTTGGATAATGGAAAAAGTAAATGTCGGTATCGTAGGGTGCGGCAATATCAGCAGCATCTATTTTGAAAACCTTACAAAGACCTTTAAGAATGTAGAAGTGGTATCCTGCGCGGATTTGGATGAGGAGAGAGTAAAGGCTGCCGCAGAGAAATGGGGTATTCCCCGTATACAAACTCTGGATGAAATGCTTTCGGATCCAGAAATTAAAATAATTGTTAATTTAACCACTCCGCAGGGGCATTACCCTATTTGTAAAAAGGCACTTCTTGCAGGCAAGCATGTTTATGTGGAAAAACCCCTCAGCCTTACCTTTGAAGAGGGCGAAGAATTGGTTGAGCTGGCAGGGCAAAAGGGTCTGCTGCTGGGCGGAGCTCCCGATACCTTCCTTGGGGGAGGCATTCAAACGGCCCGTAAGCTTATAGACGACGGTTATATCGGCGAGCCGGTAGCCGCCACCGCTTTTATGATGTGCCACGGCCATGAGAGCTGGCACCCGGATCCGGAATTCTATTACAAAAAGGGCGGCGGCCCCATGCTGGATATGGGCCCTTACTACCTGACAGCTCTGGTTAACCTTATAGGAAGCGTTTCGGAGGTATCGGGCATGACCCGGGCCACCTTCCCCACAAGAACCATTACCAGCCCAGGAAAATTTGGCAAGGTGATTGATGTAGAAGTCGCAACCCATGTTGCCGGACTTTTACGCTTTTCCAACGGAGCCATCGGTACTTTAATCACCAGCTTTGACGTATGGGGCAGCTCCCTTCCCCGTATTGAAATTTATGGTACGGAGGGTTCCCTTCTTGTTCCCGATCCCAATACCTTTGGGGGGCCGGTACAGCTTTCTACCCGTGACGGCAGCGGCTATAAGGAGATTCCCCTTACCCATGGCTACAAGGAGAACAGCCGTGGTCTTGGCGTAGCCGATATGGCCCAGGCTGTTTTAAGCGGTGGGGTGCCAAGGGCCGACGGCAAGCTTACCTGCCATGTGCTGGAGATTATGACGGCTTTCCAGAAGAGCCAGGACAGCGGCTTTCATTATAAGACAAAAACCTCCCTGGACAGGCCCAGGGCCCTTCCTATGGGACTGGTGAAAGGCTACGTTCGTTAATTTTCATTTGGATATTTATCGCTATACCTGGGGCTGGTTTTGTAAAATCAGCCCCTTTTTTATTGCCTCAATATAAAAAAGGTTCCATACTGTCTGAACTATTCGTTACTTTGATATAAATAATTTCATACTGTCGGAGCTTCTCATTACTCTGATATAAAAATTTTCATACTGTCGGAGCATCTCGTACTTTGATATAGCTATTCCATATGCTGAGCTACTCTTTACTTATAAATAAAAATCTCTATCTCGCTGAGCGTCTTTTTACTTTAAAATAGAAAAGGGTTGGTTCCATGCTTTGGATTCCCGAGCCGACAGATTTCAAATGGAACTTATAACCACATGTGCATGAAAACTGTGGAAATATGATATATAATATCACATAGAACCTTATAACCAGGATGAGACCGTTTATCAACGGATTTATGAGATTGGGCTTTTGCAAAGGAGTTTTATGGAAGTATACGGAAGTGTGGACGGCTTAAGGCAGAGCACACTGAATGAGCTTGAAGGTATCTATGATCTGGAGGTGCCCCAGGATAAGCTTTGGACTGAGGAGCTGGCGGACATATTAGCAAGACTGTCGGGCAGCATTAACAGGGAAATTGCTGTGTACCTGGACCGCAAGGGCAAAATAACCGATGTCTGTGTAGGCGATGTTAATACTGTAAGCCTTAACGAGGCGCAGGGCAGAAGAAGCCGTTTCCGCCTATCCGGTGTCAGATGCATTCATACCCATCCCAACGGAACCGGCATGCTCTCAGCAGTGGATTTGGGAGCTTTAAAGCAAATCAGATTGGATTCCATGGCTGCCCTGGGTGTAAAAGAAGGGAAGGCCGAGGAAATTTATGTGGCCGTGCTGTCCCCTGTGGCAACGGAGGATGTGGAGATTTTTGGACCCTACAGTAAGGACAAAGAGGATTTTGAAGCCCTTTTGGAATATATTTCGGAAGCCGATGCTTTTTTGAAGGAGCAGGGAGCAAACGAAGATAATCCCGCTGAGCGAGCCATCCTTATAGGTCTTAAAACAGGGGATACCCAAACCATACAGGGAGTCAGCGAAGCGGATATTTCCATGCAGGAGCTTAAGGAACTGGTGGAAAACGCAGGTGCACAGGTTGTGGATCGGGTTATTCAAAAAAGAGACGGCAAGGACTCCGCCTTTTTTGTGGGAAAGGGCAAGGTAGAAGAAATAAGGCTTCTGGTGCAGGCACGGGATGCGGATCTGGTGGTTTTTGACGAGGAAATATCCCCTTCCCAGCAGAGGAATGTTGAAGAGATCCTGGGGACCCGAGTGATTGATCGTACCGGGGTTATTCTGGATATTTTTGCTCAGAGGGCCCGTTCGCGGGAAGGTAAAATACAGG
>JAEXPO010000569.1 GCA_023446675.1 Bacillota bacterium
CCTACGACCCTGCGGTTAACAGCCGCATGCTCTACCGACTGAGCTATTGAGGAACGTCATTGGGCAAAATCTATTATACTTAATAAATTGGACTTCGGTCAAGTGGTTAAAAAAATTTTTCCATTCCTCCGGTTTTCTTTCGGTTTTGTTTTCTTCTCAATTGAAAAGCTAAGCTCCACCCTGAAAAGCAGAAGGATTCGTGTCTTACCCCAAATCGTGAACATCCGTTAAAAGAATCTCACTGGCTCCCGCAGCTTCAACTTCAAATACTACGATTTCATTTTCCCCTTTTTTCAAAAGAGGCCCCGGAAGATAAAGGGTTTTTTGAGGCCCGGCGCTGTTCCAGTAACGGCCCAGGTTAAATCCATTTATCCACACATTGCCTTTTGTAAAGCCCTCCGGGCGCACAAAGGTATCACAGGCTTCCTCCACATTAAAGGTTCCTTTATAGAAAACCGGCGTGCCCTCCCCGGCAGGAGAATTTTTTAATTTCCCAAACGTCTCGGACTCCCCCGCTTCCCTGTAGGCAAGCCCGGAAAGATCTTTAAGCGGCAGCGGGTGCATTCTCCAGCCGTAATGGTACTGCTGGCCTATCCTGACTCCGCCCAGTATGCCTTTTTCGTCCCGGATCTTATTACCGTAGTTAATGCGGCCCAGGTTCTCCACCAGAATATCCAGCCTTGCTTCCTCGTTGAAGCCCCGTTTAACGAGAACCTTGTCCATTCGCTTGCCGGTGCGTTCCATAATGCCCTTTTGAACGCCGTCAATATAAATAATTGCTCTGTCGTGGAGGCCGTCTATGGCAAGCTCCAGCTCCTCGAAGGGGCCTTTAAGGACGGTGGAATAAAGGACGAAGCCAAAATCCTGATTAAGCTCCTCCATGGTCATCACATGAGCGGACTCAACCGGAATTGAAAGCCTGTCTAAATTTTCAAACAAAGGGGCCGTATGGGTCAATTGCACCGTGCCGTAGGCTTTCTTGGGCAAATTGGACACCTGTATATCTGGAGCCTTTCCAAAACGCTTTTCAATAACCGCTTTTATACCATGGTATTTCGGCGTAATATCACCGCACTCGCTTAAGGGGCAGTTGTAGTCGTAGCTGGTAACGGTAGGCTGAATGCCCTTGTCATAATTTGCGCCGTTATAGAAGCCGAAATTGGTGCCTCCGTGGAACATGTATAAATTAACCGAAGCCTGCCCCTCCAGAATTTGATCCAGCACCAGCGCCGTGTCGTCGTCCTCACGTGTGTGATGCTCCTCGTACCAGTGATCAAACCAGCCGTTCCAGTATTCACAGCACATTCTGGGCTGATTGGGCCTGAACTCATCCAAAAGGGCAAAGGCCTCCCTGGGATTGTTTCCGAAATTGACGGTAGCAAGATAGTTATCCAGCGTACCGCCGTTCAGCATGAAATAGGTGGGGCCATCGGAGGTAAAAAGCAGACAATCCACGCCGTTTTCCTTATAAATGTCCACAATAGCCTGTAAATAGCGCTTGTCGTTGCCATAGCTTCCATACTCGTTTTCAATTTGAACGGCAATGACATTGCCCCCCCGGGTAGAAAGATGGGGGCCGATTCTTTTAAACAATTCCGTGTAATAGCTTCTCACCTTTGACAAAAACAGATCGTCATAACAACGAAGCCGCATTTTCGGATAGTTAAGCAGCCAGGCGGGCAGCCCGCCGAAGTCCCATTCGGCACAGATGTAGGGACCGGGGCGGAGAATGACATTGAGGCCAAGCTCCGCCGCCTTACGGATATATTCTTCAATATCCAGCATGCCGCTGAAATTAAACACGCCTTCCTTACTTTCATGAAGGTTCCAGCACGTCACCGTCTCAACCGTATTAAAGCCGCAGGCCTTAAGCTTTTTCAGCCTGTCCTCCCAATACTGGGGCACAATGCGAAAATAGTGCATGGCCCCCGATAAAAGCGTGTACTTTTCACCATCCATTAAAAAATGCTTTCCGTCCGTCGTAAGAATACCCATACTTGTCCCTTTCCATCCTAATGCCTTCATGCCAGGCCCAAAGGCCGCCATAGCCTACGCTTTTTCATCAAAAAACGCTTCCACACGCGTTAGAGCGCTGAAGCCCCTTGCCTGTGCAATGCGGATACGAAAAGCATCCGCCTGCTTCGCGGGAAAGCGGCATAGCTTTTTATAGCCTATGGTTTTGCCTTCATATACCGTTTCCCATAATCCGTTGACACAGACATCAATATAAAAATACTCGATATGCTGTCCCACTTCAATCGCTTCTTTAATGAGAACCAAATTTATCTTTTCCGTTTTCGGAAAAACAAAGGTTACCACAGGATTTTTTGCTTCTTCCTTTGATTTCCAATACCCATCCCTGCTTTCTTCAAGCGCCAGGCAGGCTTCATGCCCTTTTTCCGATTCCTCGGAAAAGGCATTTGCTCCCGCTGTAAGGGGGTTTTTGAAAATACGCCGGATCTCGTCACCCATTTCGCCAAGCCTTATAACATCCACCTCGTCAAAAAGGCCGTCGGGATTGGGCGGTACGTTTAAAAGCAGTGTGGCGTTCCCGCCCACGGAGGATTCATAAATATGCATAAGCTCCTTCAGGGAAAGCAGCTTTTTATCCTCCCCCGGTATATATCCCCATCCCGGACGAATGGAAACATCCACCTCGGCCGGATACCAGATAACCTCCGGATGCTGTTCAAGAAAGGCGCGGCTTCCGATATCCTTCCAGGTGGAATTGGGAATTTCATGAATTTGGCGCCAGTAGCCGGGATTCCGTTCCGTAGTCATGATAATCTTCGGAACCACGCTCCATTCCTCATCCCTGCAAATTCCCGCCTCATTGCCGCACCACCGGACATCGGGCCCGCAGATACTGATGCAGGCGTCGGGCTGTAGCCTGCGTATTAATTCATAATACGCTTCCCAGTCATAAGGCTGAAGCTTTTCGGGAGCCCGGCAGGCTCCGTCAAACCAGACGCAGAAAATATCTCCATACTGTGTTAAAAGCTCCTCAAGCTGGTTCATAAAATAGGTATTGTAGGCGGATGTTCCGTAGGTAGGCTCATACATGTCCCATGGCGAGAGATAAACACCGAATTTCAGGCCCGCTTCCCTGCAGGCATCGGCCACCTCCCTCACCACATCGCCCTGCCCGTTTTTCCACGGGCTTTGCTTCACGCTAAATTCCGTGTATTTGCTGGGCCAGAGGCAAAAACCCTCATGATGCTTACAGGTAAGTATGAGTCCTGTCATACCTGCGGATTTAAAGGCCTTTACCCATTGCCTCGGATCAAGCTTTTCCGGATTGAACAATTCGGAACTGTTATGCCCCTCTGTTTGAGGGGCATAAGTGTACAGTCCGAAATGAACAAATCCGTAGAATTCCATTTGGTTCCAGGCAAGCTGCCTCGGGGTGGGCACCGTGGCAGCCGCATTCTCCAGATAGTTCATAAGCACTTCCTTAAGCGGGCTTATGCCCGCAACGAAATTTGATAGAGTCACCGTAAAAAAGCAGTTTTTATTGTTGCTTTCAGACAATAAGTGATTATTCCGCAGCATTGTATCTGTCAAAGATCTGCTGCCGGATATCAACCCATTGGCTTAATCCGATTTTATTAAGCTCCTTGATGTAGCTGTCCCAGTCGGCGTTAACTTCGCTCTCGTTGGAGATCCATTTTGCAAGCCTGTTTTTAGAATAGACCTTAAGGTCGTTGTCCAGAGTGGAAAGCTCCTCCGATTCCTCTGTTGTTATAAAGGTAATAGGCCATCTTTCCCATGTCCCTTCATTAAATTTCTTGGCATATGTAAGGGCTTCGTTTACGATATCGGCCTTTTGCTTGTTGATGCCGCTTGCCATAAGGATCGATTCGGCTTCTGCGCCAAGAATAGCGGGGGCGAAGGGAAGCTGATGCTTTCCGCGCTGATATTCGTCGGGCATGTCGGTGTTCCAGAT
>JAEXPO010000338.1 GCA_023446675.1 Bacillota bacterium
TCTCTGGGCTCCGGTACGGACAGCTCCGAGACCCTGCGGGCAGACATGAACTCTAAGAACAAGCCTGCCATCTTCAGCGTTATGAATATTGAGGAGCTTGCCGAATGGAAGGAAGGCGGCTTTGTCCTGGATTTGAACAATGCCACCGAAGCCTCCTTTAAGGCTTTGCATGACGCTATCCCTGAAAACCTGAGGCTGACCACCAATGGTACCGACAGCTACGGCGTGCCTTACAATGTTGAGGGCTACGGCTACATTGCCGACAAAAAGGTCATAGGCGCGCTGTTCGGCGAAAGTAACGTCGATAGCTTTATCGCTGATTTTAAAACCGCTTCCTATGATGAATTTGAAGCCATGGTGTTTGGCCTGGATACCTTTATCAAGGACGGAACATCAACCACTGTTACCTTAAGCGGCAAGAGCTATGCTCTGGCCTCCGAAAAAAATGACATTGCCAAAAAGCTGAACGGCGTATTCGCTGTGGCCGGTTCTGAGAAATGGACCTATGGCGATCACCTGATTAATATAGCTATTGACACGGTATTTGCCAACCCTGCCGCCGCGGCTGCCGCAACGGACGCACAGGTGGATACTCTTCGCAATCCCCTTATCGCCTATGCCAAGGTGCTGGATCTGAAAAGCTCCCACGCTGCGGGTGCAAACGGGCCTCTGGAACGGGGAGCGGAATACATTAATTCCACCACGAGCAATTATGATGCCGAGGTTCAGAATTTCGCTGACGGAAAGGCCGTATTCGTAAAGCAGGGCAACTGGGTTTACACCAATCTACAGAAGGCTAACGCTTCCGTTGTGGAGCAACTGACCTTCCTTCCCATAAAAATGCCCTTTGCCGATTCCGACATTAAGGCGGAAGGCCTAACCGCAGACAAAATCAACAGCTCCATTCCCGTCTTTGTTCCCAACTACTATGCCATTAATGCCAAGGTGACGGACGAGGAGAAAAAGATGGCTCAGGATTTCCTCGTTTGGCTCAATACCTCCGAGGCAGGCAAAAAGTTTATCATTGAGGACATGGCCTTTATACCCTACAATGCCGATCCTGCAACCACAACCCTTCCCAACACCCTGGGCCAGTCCATTCTTGAATATATCAAGAGCGGAAATACCATCACCAACGCCTATGCGGGCGCACCCAGAAGCTGGAGCGGAGATACCGTGGGTCTTAAAATTATGGAAGACTACCTGACCAAAAAGGATTGGACCCAAAAGGACTACGAGGATATAGCGGATTATGCTATTGCCAAGTGGAAGGAAATGCGGAGTAAGTAAGCTTTGTAACTGACAAATAGACGGAAATGCGGAGTAAGTAAGCTTTGTAACTGACAAATAGACGGTATGAACGGAAAAGGGGGCGGCCACGCGCCCTTTCCGCACATTCCGAAGGAAGATCCAATATTAGTGATAGGAGGATGGCTTTGGATAAATTCTATAAGAAGTGGCTCTTGCCCTTATCACTCCCTGCAATCATACTGTTCCTTTTTGTTATAGTAACCCCCTTTGTTATGGGGGTGCTCTACTCCTTTACATCCTGGAGAGGTACTTATTTTGCGGGGGCTGATAATATATTCGGCGCTTTTGTCGGATTTCAGAACTATATAAAGGCTTTTCAGAACGAAAAGTTTATAAGCGCCTTTGTTTATACGGTTAAATTTACGCTGGTGGCGGTTGTGGTCATCAATGTGGTGTCCCTTAGCCTTGCGCTTTTAATGAATCAGGTTACCCGCGCGTCCGGACTGTTCCGAACCATTGTGTTCATGCCCAACCTGCTGGGCGGCCTGGCCCTGGGCTTTATCTGGCAGTTTATATTCCAGATTATTTATTCCCAGTATTTATTTGGCCCTGAGGGGCTTATTCCCATATCCTTTTTAACGAATATGACCCAGGATAACACAAAAGCCCTGTTTGCCCTTGTCATCCTTGTAACCTGGCAGATGGCCGGCTATATGATGATTATTTACACCAACGGGCTAAACAACATCCCTACGGATTTGTATGAAGCGGCCCGTATTGACGGAGCCAGCGCATGGCAGACCTTTAAAAACATAACCCTGCCCATGCTTATGCCCGCCATTACCATTGTGTTCTTCCTGACCCTGGCCAATTGCTTCAAGCTCCTTGATCAGAATGTGGCATTAACTGACGGTGCCTTTGGAACACGCATGCTGGCTATGCAGATTCTAAGAACAACAAAGGATACCTCGCCTCCGGATTACGGTCAGGCTCAGGCCCAGGCAGTTATCTTCTTTGTTCTCATTTCATCCATTACACTGTTGCAGGTGCATATTACCAAACGACGTGAGGTGGTGGCATAATGAAGAAGAAACTGCTAAATTTTGTATATTATTTGCTTCTTACCCTCATTGCGGTCTATACCCTGTCACCGCTGGTGTTCCTGGTCCTTAATACCTTCAAGAGCCAGTCGGAAATTGTAACCTCCCCGCTGGGCCTTCCGTCCAGCCTGAATTTTGATTATATACGAAACGCCGCGTCCCAGATAAGCTTTTTCAAATCCCTGGGCATCACGGCCTTGATAACCGTGATCTCGGTGCTGCTGCTGGTTATTGTATCCTCTTTGGCTGCCTGGATGATGGTAAGAACCAGGAGTCGGATTACCGGACTTTTGTTTCTGGGCTTCACCGCGGCCATGCTCATTCCGTTCCAATCGGTTATGTATCCCCTTTTAAGCCTGTTTGACGGAATAGGGCTAAAGAACATTCCCGGCCTTATCCTCATGTACGGGGGCTTTGGGCTGAGCCTTTCAGTGTTTCTCTATCATGGTTTTATTAAAAGCGTACCCGCATCCATTGAGGAGGCGGCGGTTATTGACGGAGCAAACATTTTTCAGCTGTTTTTCAGGGTGGTTTTTCCGCTTTTAACAACCACAACCGCCACTGTAATCATTCTGAACTCGCTTTGGATATGGAACGATTATTTGCTGCCGTTTCTCGTCATCGGAAACCAGGCAGACAAAACCCTCACTCTGGAGCTGTACTTTGCAAAGATGACCTCGGGACAATACGGCAATCCGTGGGAGCTTATTTTCCCAGCGGTTATGATATCCATTATCCCCATCATTATCATCTTCCTCTTCCTTCAGAAGTACATTATGAAAGGTGTTGTGGCCGGCGCCGTCAAGCAGTAGGGAAGGCAGGGAGAGCCTCTGGCCATCTTCCTTAAAAAGAGTGATAGGTTAAAGCCCCGGTTATGCCGGGGCTTGTTCTTTGTGTTTCGTCGTTTCTCTTTCTATTAAGGTTACAGGCACGATATTCCGGCATTCAAAGGGTGTATTGTTTACCTGGGCTAAAAGCGTATCCACCAGGATATGGGCGATATTTTTCAAGGGCTGCCGTATGGTGGTAATGGAGGGAACGCTGCGGGAGGTAAGCATGATATCGTCGTAGCCCACAATCTGCAAATCCTCAGGAACGCGTATGCCCAGACGTTTTGCCAGCATTACGGCGTTAAACGCAATCATATCGCTGGAGGCAAAGATACCGTCAATGTGGGGATGCTTTTTAAGAATATCCGTAAGAAAGCCGGTGTAATCCCCTGTGAGGAGGGATTCCTCGCCCGGCGCGGCTATTACCAGATGCTCCACTCCGTGCTTGCTGCAGGTATCCACAAAGCCCTGGCTTCTTAAATCCGACAGCATGTTAAGTCCGGCGCTGCCTGCAACGTGGAGAAGCTTTTTACAGTTATTGTCAATAAGGTGCTGAGTGGCCAAAATAGCTCCCTGATAATTATCGGGAGCCACAAAAGGCAGATCCGGAGCGATTTTTCTATCCAGGCACACCACGGGAAAGGGGCGGGCAAGTAAAAACTCATCCACCGAAAGAGTGTGGGAGGCAAGAATGAGCCCGTCCATCTGGCTGCGTCGCAATAAATCCACAAAATCCTTTTCCTTGCCCGCTTCCAGCTGGGAATTGCAGATAAGGATATGATAGCCCTTTTCATAGGCATAGGCTTCAATATGCTGTGTGAGCATGGCATAATAAGGATGGGCTATGGTTGGGATGATTATTCCCATAAGCATGGAGCACCGGCGAAAGAGAGAAAGGGCGATGGCATTGGGGCGATACCCCAGCGCATCCATGGCCTCAATGACGTTAGTTCTTGTTTTTTCGCTGATATATCCCCGATTATTGATTACTCTTGACACCGTGGTTACAGTAACCCCGGCACGCTGAGCCACATCCTTTATTGTTGGCACTCTGTAAAACACCGCCTGATCGTATTTTGTCTTTCCTAAAGCGAGCAACGCCCGCAACCCAATGGGAGATAAGCGACGATATAAATTCTTGCTTTTTATTGACGTTTATCAGCCATAAGGTACTGAGCTGTTGTAATACACTAAGCTTAACGATTGTGGCGCGGTCTGTCAAGGCTGGGGGATAGGGCCAAGATAGGGCATGGGGCAAATGGCAAAGGAGGCGCGGAGGTAGAGGGTACAGGGTATAGGACACAGGGGGCATGGCACTGAGAATAAAGCCTTAGCTGTCCGGATCCTCCAGCCATTTAGCGGTGCTTGTACTCGTGTCTGCGGCCCTTACAGCCTCCCGCACCAAAAGCACGGACTGCGGGGATACGGAAAGCTCATCCACACCCAGTGCCACAAAAGTCTCGGTCAGGGCCGTATCTCCGGCAAGCTCCCCGCAAACCCCAACCCAGATTCCATTTTTATGGGCATTTTGGGCAACCATCCGGATAAGGCGCAGAACAGCGGGGTGGTGAGGATTATAGAAGCGTTCCAGGCTGTCGTTCATCCTGTCACAGGCAAGGGTATACTGGGTTAAATCATTTGTGCCGATGCTGAAAAAGTCCGCTTCTCTTGCCAGCCGGTCGCTTATCATTGCCGCTGCCGGGGTTTCAATCATAATGCCGAGGGGTATGTCCTCGGAAAAAGGAATGCCGCTCTGTGTCAGTTCCTGTTTTATGTCATAGCAAAAACGTTTTGCTTCTTTTACTTCCCAAACACTTGTTACCATGGGAAACATAATGCTCAGCCGCCCATATACGGAAGCGCGGTACAATGCCCGCAGCTGGGTGCGAAACAGCTCCGGCTTTTCAAGGCAGATACGAAGGGCGCGCATGCCTAAAGCGGGATTTTGCTCCTGCGGGAGGTTGAAATAGCCGACATTCTTATCCGCGCCCATATCCATTGTACGGATAATAACCTCCTTGCCCTTCATTTCGGAAAGCGCATGGCGGTAGGCGGCAAATTGCTGTTCCTCTGTAGGGAAGGCCGTACTGTTGAGGTAGAGAAATTCACTGCGGAAAAGGCCGATGCCCCCGCCGTCGTTCTCCCACACCAGGGGGATGTCCTGGGGGCTGCCGATATTGCAGCAGATACGAACAGACTTTCCGTCCCTTGTTATGTTGGGCTCCCCCTTGAGCGACTCCCGCAGTACTTGCAGGCGTTTAAGGCTCTCCTTTTTTTCGTGCAGCTCTTTTTTGGTGGCGTCATCGGGATCGATGACAATTTCGCCGGTCAGGCCGTCTATGATGGCCTCATGGCCTTCGTATTCCTCGCAGAGAATTTCCTTTGCGCCGATAACAGCAGGTATCCCCAGAGTCTTTGCCAGGATGGCCGTATGTCCCAAACGGCTGCCTCCGCTTGTGATAAAGCCCCTGATTTTTGATTTATCCATCCGAACGGTTTCACTGGGAGCCAAATCGTCCGCTGCAAGCAGCACCGGGACGGGGCTCTCGATTTCTTCGGAAACAACGCCGGTCAGAAGCCGGACAAGCCTGTCCGAGAGATCCTTAATATCGGCGGCACGGGCCTGCATGTAGGCGTCCGGCATAGCGGCGAACATTTCCTCAAACTGTGCCGAGGTGCTTAACACGGCAGCCTCGGCATTGAGCCGTTCCGTGAATATATAATGGCTTATGGCTTCCTCATAATCGGGATCCTCAGCCATAAGCCGGTGTGTCTCAAATAAAAGCGCAGCGTCGTCTCCGGCCTCCCGGCGAACCTTATCCGATAGTATTTCAAGCTGTTCAACCGCCTTTTTGCGTGCAGCTATAAACCGTCCCCATTCCGGTTCCGGCTGATCGGCTATTCGATTACGGATAGTTACCTCGGGGCGGCGGTAAAAGTACAGCGGCCCTGAGCCGATACCTGCCGAGGCCCCTTTTCCTTGAATGATTATCATATCTGAACTCCTGGATATGGAATTTTAGTACCTTATCGCTGATAAGCGTCAATAAAAAACAAGAATTTATATTGCCGCTTCTCTTCAATTGGGTTTGCGGGCGTTGCCCGCTTTTAGTCTTGCGGGCGTTGCCCGCTTTAGTCTTGCGGGCGTTGCCCGCTTTAGTTTACAGGTTGTTTTCAAAAAAAGCTTTTATTCCGTCAATGGCCGTATCCTCGTCCTGCCCCTCTGCCGAGACAAGCACGGTATCTCCGCCTTTTATGCACAGCCCCATTATGGCCATGAGCCTGCGTACGTCCACCCCGGGTACGCTATCATTATTTGAGACGGTGATTGTGCTCAGGTACTGCTTGGCCTCTTTGGAGAGCAGGCCCGCCGGACGGGCATGAATACCCAGTGGGTCTTGAATGGTATAACGAAAGGTCTTCATAATCCTTTCCATCCTTTCATGCTTGTTTTTTCACACGCATCCATGTATGCATGCTTCGTTGATTTTATCTATTTATATTAATTCAGGGTTCTTTTCCACACGCAGCAATACAGCGCCCTGCCTGACCGAATCGTTTTCTACCGCACATTTCACAGAAAAGGCATCCGTATTGACAATGACAATGGCGGAGGCGATGGAAAAACCGGCTTTTTGAATTGCGCTTCTGTCAAAGCTCATTAACAGCTGGCCTCGCTTCACCTTCTGGCCCACGCTTACCGGTACGTGAAAGCCCTGTCCCTTCATATTGACGGTATCCATTCCGATGTGCAGCAAAAGCTCAATGCCGCTGTCGCTTATAAGCCCGATGGCGTGCTTTGTGTCCGCTATCTGAGTAACCGTGCCGTTAAATGGAGCCACGGCCTTATCAACCGAGGGAATAAGGCCGCAGCCGTTCCCCAGTATTCCCTCTGAAAAGACGCCGTCCCCGATTTCCTCTAGGGGAATGACTTTGCCGGCAAGGGGCGCGTAAACCGTGTTTGGCTCTCCTTCACCCTGTGAGCCGTAGCCAAAAAGTCTTTCAAACAGGCCTGCCATTTTTTATTCCCCCTTTCCGCAGAGATCGGCGCCATTGGTTTGAATGACACGCTTGTACCAGTAAAAGGATTTTTTTCTGCGCCGTTCCAGCGTACCTGTGCCGTCGTCATGCTTATCCACATAAATAAAGCCATAGCGCTTGGACATCTCTCCCGTTGAGGCGGAAACCAAATCAATGCATCCCCAAGGGGTGTAGCCTTTTAAATCCACACCGTCCTTCACGGCCTCACCCATTTGCCGGATATGCTCCCGCAGGTAATCAATGCGGTAGTCATCGTCGATGCTGCCGTCGGGATTAAGCTGATCCTTTGCGCCAAGGCCGTTTTCAACAACCATCACGGGGATTTGGTAGCGGGCGTAAATTTCATTGAGGGAATAGCGAAGCCCCACAGGATCAATCTGCCAGCCCCAGTCGGAGGCCTTAAGGTAAGGGTTTTTATAGCCGCCCAGAAGGTTTCCCTCAGAAGTCAAGGCGTCCTTATGGGTTGTGACGCAGCCGGACATATAATAGCTCAGGGTGTAAAAGTCAACGGTGCCTTCCTTAAGTATCTGCGCGTCATCGGGCTGCATTTTAACGGAAATATTATTTTCCTCCCAGAAGCGCCCGGCATAGAAGGGATAGGCCCCCCGCACCTGTACATCCGAGCAGTACCAGTTGGTAATCTGCATTTGTGCCTGGCAAAGGCGGATATCCTCCGGATCGCAGGTGTAGGGGTACATTGTGGCAAAAACATTCATATTGCCCATAAGAAAATGGGGATAACACACGTGGGCATGCTTTACCGCCAGCGCGCTGGCTACAAGCTGATGATGCAGCGCCTGAAACCGAACCTGGGGATCATCCGGCGCTTCGGTGATGGGGCCGGAATAGTCCCGTATGGTGCCGGTTGAAAGCACGCCGCCCATAGGCAGGGTTCCTGAGTTGATTTCATTGAAGGTAAGCCAGTATTTCACTTTGTCCCGATAACGGGAAAAGAGCACCTTGCAATAGCGCAGGTAGTAGTCCACAAGCTCGCGTCCTGCCCAGCCGTTGTATTTTTCCACCAGGGCGTAGGGCATTTCATAGTGGCTTAAGGTGACAAGCGGCTCAATGCCGTGGCTTTTACAGCAATCGAACACCCGATCGTAAAATTCCAGGCCCTTCTCAACGGGTTCCTCCTCCATGCCGGTAGGAAAAATGCGCGTCCAGTTGACGGAGGTGCGGAATACCTTAAAGCCCATCTCGGCAAACAGGGCGATGTCCTTTTCATAATGATGATAAAAATCGATGGCCTCGTGGCTGGGATAAAACGTACCGGGTTCAAATTCGGAGGTAATACGTTTTGGCGCCGAAACGGTGCCTCCCGTACACCTGTCCGAAACGGACGGCCCCTTGCCGTCCGCGTCCCAGGCTCCTTCAAACTGGTTGGCGGCGCAAGCGCCGCCCCACAAAAAATTTTTACAAAATGGACTTGTCATAAAGCTTCTCCTTTTTTTGTAATAAAAGCGGCCCGGCCGAAGGGCGGTATCGGGCCGCCTGATAGGGATCCGGCTTAAAAATCAGCCGTAGTAAGGCTATAAGCCCCGCAGCCATACGGCGGCGGCGTAGATTACCGGCAGCGTGACGACGCTGAGAATTGTGCTTAAGCAAACGGTCTTGCTGGCATAGCAGGAATCCAGCTCCAGCTTTTGAGTGTAGGCCGCCACATTGGAGCCCACCGGTGCGGCTGCGGCCAGCAAAAGCGGAAGGCTCACTGGCCACAGGCTTTCAGGCAGCAGCATAAGCATTAAAAGAGTAACGCCGGGAATCAGCAGAAGCCGTACCGCGGAGCACAAGTAAGCCGCCTTATCCGTAAAGATTTCCTTAAGCTTCGTCTGACCGAGAAATACTCCTAAAACAATCATTGCCACCGGCGCGTTGCAGCCTGCTATGGCGGATACGCAGGAGGCGGCGATTTGGGGCAGCTTAAGCTGGGTGGCAAAAATGAGCAGCCCCAGCAAAAAAGCAATAATCAGTGGGCTGGTGATAAGCGCCCGGGGCGACATTTTCTTTTTGTCGCCCGTCAGCAGCACCTGGCCGTAGGTCCACTGCAGAACATTCAATAAGGCAACCATGCCCACGATGTAACGGACGCTGTCGCCGCCTAAGACACCGGCTATCAGAGGAATTCCCATAAAACCCGCATTTGAGAAGCTGGCGGCAAAATTGTCGATGGGCCGTTTGGAGAAAACCAGCCGCGCAATGAGCATGGAAACCGCCAGCACCGCCGCTCCAAGTAAAAGGGACAAAAGAATTCTGCGGGTGGTTTCCTCGTTTCGCTCAATGCTGAAGGAATTCACAATCACACAGGGGAGAATGACGTACAAAAGAAGGTGGGTTAAAGCCAGGCTTCCCTGCCGGGTGATAAGGCTTGTGCGGTACAGGATCCAGCCGATTCCGATATAAAGGAGCATTTGCAGCATTTGTTTTAAAAGAATTCCTGATGTAGACAGTATTTCCATTATTAAACCTCATTATAGGAAATGCATTGGACATTGTGCCGGTCAAGCCAGCTTTTTACCGTGGGATCGCACAGCATTTCCACTTCCTTGGTACGGTTGACGGTAAGGCTGGAGGAACGCAGCAGGTAAGCATCCAGATAGCCAGGATGGCAAACGTACAGGTTAGGCATATCCTCCCGTGCCTCAAGGACGGCCTTTTGAAGACTCTGTACCGCGTCATAGGCCGGATCCATGCTGTCCATGGGACAGCGGTTCACCGCTCGCCCGCCGATTTGCATTTCCTCGCCCGGCATGACCATGCTGCTGTACTTTAGGCCGTGGCGCAGCGCAACCTCTTTGAGCCCCCTCATAAAGGCGGCGCTGCGTACGGCATGCCCCTCAAAATAATCGGGTTCCCGGCCCGTGAGCTCCTGGAAGCGGTTATATTGCGCTTCTATCTCCAAAACAACCTCCTTCGCGTCCACAAAATCCTCTTTGGCGCTGCGGTAAACCCGGCTGCTTTTAAACATTCCGTTTTCGTCTACCAGGCTCGGAATCTTTGAAGGATCGGAGACAGGGACACCCACACAAATATTTGTGTGCTGACCCAGGCAGATGTCCAGGCCTCTTAAAAGCGACAGGCCGTGTTCCGCAGCCGTCATATTCGGCATCAGTCCGACACTTCGGATAAGGCCCTCCTTGACGGTTTTTGCAATTCCTAAGTTTACCGCTTCGGAGTATCCTAAATCATCCGCTCGTAGCAACAGGTGTATCATAGCCTTACTCCCTTTTTAAGAAAATTTTATTAGGCGGCTTTCTTTTTTTCGTTTCCGAAACCCATAAGATAAACCGCCGCAGCCGAGCTGAGCATGGATATAACGCATGCAATGGTACCGTTCAATAAATTTGCGGTGGTGCTGCCGGAAAAGCGGAGCACGCCGAGAAAGTTGGACGAGGCCATGAGGTAAGAGGAAACATGGGTAAGGCCCGCATAAAGGCCGCCGATTCCGGCTCCGATAGACATGCCGATGAAAGGGCGCTTGTACTTGAGCCCCACGCCATACAGCACAGGCTCGGTTACGCCGCCTATGAGGCCTGAAATGAAATACCCCAGGCTGATGGCCTTTTCGTCCCTGTTTTTAATCCGAAGGAAGGCTCCGAGCGCCATTCCGCAGGCAGCCCAGGTTGCGATGTGCCCGGCAGTTAAAAACAGGGGATCGTTGCCGCCGGCCATAACGGTGGTCATTGCGGTAATCACAAGCACTACATGCATACCTGACATAACCAGGTATTCCCAGAGCATGGCCACCACCACCACCGCGACAAATCCGCCAAAGTCGCCGAAGGCTACCAAAAGCTTTGCGATGTAGTCCCCCACAAAGGTTCCCGCAGGAGCCAGCAGGCACAGGGAAAGGGGAACCATAACGGTAATGGTTAAAAACGGTGTGAAAATGGTGGAAAGGGTTTCCGGGACATGCTTTTTGAAAAAGCGTTCCACATAGCTCATGACCCAAATGGTAAGGAGAATGGGCAGCACGGTCTGCGTGTAATTATGCACGGAGGCGGGAATGCCGAAAACCGTAAAGGCCGTCCCTTCTGTCGCAAGCTTCAATAAGCCCGGAGCGATAAGGATGCCGCCCATGAACATGCCCAGAATGGGTGTGACACCGATTTTTTTAGCCGCCGCATAGCCCACATAAATGGGCAGGAAATAAAAGCCCGCGTTATAGAGGAAATTTAAAAGAATATACAGGTCGCTTGTAGCCGGGATCCAACCCAGAAGATCCGGCCCGAACACAGCCAGTACGGTTTTAAACAAACCGGCGGTGATAAGCACCGGGATAATCGGCGTCAGGGAACCGGCAAGATAATTCAGTATATTATTGCCGATCTTCTTCGGTGTGAGCTTTTCCTTGTGCGTATCCAGATTCTCATCAAGAGCGGCTTCCGCCCTGAATCCGCCCGCAGCGCATATTTCCGCGTAAACCTTAGGAACGTTTTGGCCAATGATCACCTGAAACTGTCCGCCGGATTCCACTGCCCCAATTACGCCGTCAATTTTCTTTAGCCCCTCCTTGTCGGGAAGGCTGTTGTCCTTAAGGTTGAAGCGAAGCCTCGTCATACAGTGGTTTACAAAGGATACATTGTCCTTTCCACCTACGGCGGCCAGAACCTGCTCCGCAATTTTCTTATTATCAGCCATGGTGTCCTCTCCTTTATTTTTTATATATTGCCAAAGGCAGGCGCGCTTCTGCCGTTTTGCCGAAAAAAAACCTCCGGCTGAGCAAAAGGATCCCTGTCCCTTTACTCATTTGCCGGAGGTAATGCCCTTTTAGGTTACAATCCTTCCTTGGTGCAAATGCGATTCACATGCAGCATTAAATAAAGCCGTTCTTCATTATTCAAATCAACATGGCAGCTGTCTTTCAGGTAGTCGCCAATCCTGTTTACACAGGCCGCCACGTCAGGAAATCCTTCCTGCATACCGGCATACATCTGAAAATTATCGCTGTCCATCATTTTCTTATCATAAATGCGCTGGAACAGATAATACAGATGGGTTGCGAACCTTGCGTAGTTGAAGCTCTCACGCTCTACGGTAAAGCCAAAGGCTTGCTCCACAATATCTGTTATCCTGCGCAGCATCTCCTCGTAGGTTCGCTGCACCTCCCCAGAGGGCTCGGTTTTCCATTGTACTTTCGAGTTTACCAGGTTCAGCGCAATGCCTGCCGCTTCTTCCTCCGGAAGGATAATACGATAGTCCTTCCGAATCTGCTTGAGGGCATACAGCCCGATCTTAATTTCCTTCGGATACATCTGCGCCACATCATAATACAGGGGAAGCTGTACCCGAATGCCTTTTCTGTGTCGTTCCAGAGCAAAAGCGATGTGATCCGCCAGCGTCAGCACGACATTTGGATTCAACTGATAAGGAAGCTCATCTGACGCCTTGTCAATCAGTTGTATGCTCAGCGCCAGCACATCCTCCGAAAGTTCACGAAGCAACGGAAGGTACTTTACATCCAGCTCATAAAAGGTGCGGTCAATTTCGCTTAATGCCAGTGTCCGAGGCATGACCCCGAAACCGATGCCCTTTCCCAGTGCAATAACCCTGCGGCCGCTGCTATCCGCGCATAGAGCCACATTATTGTTAATCTTTTGAATGGCCCGCACGCTGTCAGCCCCCTTGCTATAAAACAAAAAAACTCACCAAAAGCATATAACGGCAGAATAAACTGCTCGTATGGTAATGCCTCTGAAGAGTTACAATCCAACTGCTTTAAGTATATTATTTGGCAAAGAGGGTGTCAATCATGCAAGATGCCAAAAGATTGTCCGAGTTTTGTGCATAATGCATAAAAAATAGCTTCTGAGACTTGAAATAATGTAAATAATAGAGGGAGAAAAAGCATATCTATTTCAAATTGTAGTATGATGGAAAGAGCAGGTAAAAAAACCCGCAAAGGAGGATTCTTATGTGGTGGATAGTTATGGCTGTCTTTTTTGCTTCTCTGGGCCTTTTTCTTTTTGGGGCCCAAAAACGGATAGAATGGCTGATGTATCTGACAAAGCCCCTTCTGACAGCTTCCCTTTTACTCTTTTATACCGGGAGGGCGGAAAGCGTTGACCCTCTTGTGGTGCTTGCGCTTCTGGGAGGTTTAGCCGGGGATGTTTTTTTGATGCTCCCGGAGAGGGGGTACCTGTTCCATTTTGGCTTAGTCTCTTTTCTGGCGGGCCATATTTGCTATATCCTTGCCTTTCTTGAGGGGGCCGAGCCGTTGAACCGCCTGGGAGGATGGTTTTTCCCCCTTGCCATACCCTATGTTGCTGCCGGTATTCTTATTTTTAAAAGGCTTAAGCCTAACGCAGGAAAGCTGGCACCCTTTGTATTAGCTTATATTGGGGTGATTATAGGTATGGGCCTTGCCAGCCTCACAACCATAGGAGGAGCTCCCGGAGCAGCCTTTTTGATTCCTGTTGCCGGTTCCCTGCTGTTTATTGCTTCAGATACCTGTCTGGCTTTTGCCCGTTTTACCTGTAAAAGGTGCAGGACTTCCACGGTCATGATTACCTATGGCCTGGCTCAGCTTCTTCTGACGCTGTATTTTACGTTTTTTAGGGGGTTGAGTTGAGGAACAGTACTTTTGCTTCGGAATATGAAAGCAATGTGGCGAGATGATGGGTAGAAGCAGATCAGCACTCAAT
>JAEXPO010000469.1 GCA_023446675.1 Bacillota bacterium
CCACTAATAAGGATGCCTGGGAATACATTGGAGATATTGCAGAGGAAGCCATTGCTTTTGGCTTTGATGAAATACAGTTCGATTACATCCGTTTTCCGGAGACCAGCCTATATAATTATGAAATAAACCTGGAGGAGGGAAAGGAGCGGCATGACGCCATTGAAGGCTTTATCCGCTATGTCCGGAACCGCCTTCCCAAGGATACCCTTTTAACCGCCGACGTTTTCGGTATGCCTCTTATTGCCTCCAAGGACTACGGCCAGATAGGCCAAACCCTGGAAACCATAGGCGGCAGCCTGGATTATATTTGTCCCATGATTTATCCCTCCCATTTTGCCAACAACGCCAAAAGCGGGTCCATGAGCAACGGGGTAGGCCAGGCTATTAACGGCATTACCTTCACCAAGCCGGATCTGGAGCCTTATAAGGTGGTCTATAACACTCTTATAGTGGGGAAAAGCCGGGTTGATAAAATGGAGGACTATGAGCTTAACATGAGGCCCTATCTGCAGGGCTTTACAGCCTCCTACCTTCCTTCGGGCTATTATCAGACCTATGGGGCCGAGTCGTATCGCCAGCAAATCCAGGCGGTGTATGACGCGGGTTATTCGGAGTGGATTTTCTGGAACTCCCGGAACGATTACGCGGAATCGGCTTTTAAAGCGGAATAAAAACCGCTCTACTCCACATAGTAGAGCTTGGAGCTTATGATATTTCCAGAAAGCTCACCGGCATGTATTTCAACGCATTCGGTGTAAACGGCCGGGAAGGGACAAATGGCCTTATGACCTATGGTATTGGACTGAAAGACGGTGATAGGGCTCCCATAAGAGTAGGGATGAATTTTAATGACGTAATTCTGTATGTATTCGGCAGCGGTGAGATTTTCCATTAAAACCGCGTGATTGATGAGAGCAGGCGTTTCAAGACGCAGGCGTACGCCTGCTTCCATCATTTCAATTTTTGCGGGTATGGGATTCTTAAAGCGCTTGCGCAGCTCTTCACCCATGGCAAGGAGTGCGGAGGCATCCTTCTCGGGAAGAAGTCCCCGACGATCCGGACCGATATTAATAAGAAAATTGGCGCCTCTTCCTACCGAATAGTAATAAAGGCCCAAAAGCTCATCCACGGATTTTACCGTATCCTCGTCACTGTCGCTATAGAACCAGTTATGCCGGCGCATGCGAAAATCACATTCCACAGGCAGAAAACTGTCATCCTCCAGCGTATCCTTTACATCCGTCTGTACTGAAAAATCCAGAGCGTTCACTACGTTGGCATTGGGCATATGGGCAAGCCCCGATTCGTTTCCCACCCAACGGGTGTCCGGATCCCACATGTTGAAAAGAAGTATGTCGGGTTGAAGACGGCGAATTTCGGCTACAATCCGGTCGGTATCGTATTTATGATTCAGGGAGCCGCAGCCGTCAAACCAAAGATACTCAATTTTCCCGTAATTAGTAAGAAGCTCGCTTACCTGGTTAATGAAATAGTCGTCATAGTCCTTGGCATTCTTGTCTATGGAACCAAATTCGGCAGGAGAATAATAAAGGCCTACATGCACGCCGTACTTGCGGCAGGCATCCGTGAAGTCACGAACCACATCCCCCTGTCCATTTTTCCAGGGAGTGTTTTTAACCGAGTATTCGGTATATTTGGACGGCCAGTTGGCAAAGCCGTCATGATGCTTGCACACCAGGATGGCATAGGTGGCTCCCGCTTCCTTAATTGTTTTTATCCAGTTTTCACAGTCCAGCGCTGTCGGATTAAAGCCCGCCAGAGGCATCTCCTTCAAATCCCAGTCCTTGTGACCTTCGTAAAAGGTACGAATCCCAAAATGAAAAAAACCGCCGAATTCCCAGCTAAGAAAGTTGAGCTGCTTTTGGGTGGGCCTGCTCTTAGTACTCATCGTATTCCTCTTTCCGTTTAAGCCTTTAAGCTTAAATGCCGACTTACGGCTCGTATTTCATCCGGGACCGAAGCCCGGAAATTCAGGTTAAATTATATGCGGAATAAGAACCGGTGTCAATTTTGTATTGAGAGATTTTTTGCGTTTTATGCAATTTTTTTTATAATTTTATGATGGAAAAGACATAAGCGGGAAAAAACCGAAAAACCTTGGAATTTCCGTAAAGGACAGGAGAGAGAGTATGATATAATGCAGTAAAAAGGAATGTGGTTTTATGACGGACTGGAACTTGAATATCCCTGAAAAGTGGAAATGGTTCTATGAAATTTGGATAAATACAAGGATGCCTAAAACATGAGCGAAAAAAACAGGGACCTTACAATACTGGGAATAGAAACAAGCTGTGACGAAACCTCCGCAGCCGTTGTGGTTAACGGCAGGACGGTGCTGTCAAACAAAATTGCGTCACAAATAGACCTTCATGCCGAATACGGAGGCGTGGTGCCTGAAATCGCATCAAGAAAGCATGTGGAGCTTATACTTCCCGTGGTGGACTCGGCACTTAAAGAGGCGGGAATAACCCTGAAAGAAGTGGATGCCCTGGCTGTCACTTATGGCCCGGGCCTTGTGGGAGCTCTGCTTGTGGGAGTGTCTGCCGCCAAAGCTTTGGCCTTTTCACTGGGTAAGCCTCTTATAAAGGTTCATCATATTGAAGGCCATATTGCCGCCAACTACATCTCACACCCGGAGCTGAAACCGCCCTATATTTGCCTTGTGGCCTCCGGCGGACATAGCCATATTGTCCATGTAAGGGATTATCTTGAATTTGAGGTCATCGGCAAAACCCGGGATGATGCAGCAGGGGAAGCCTTTGACAAAATTGCCAGGGTTCTGGGCCTCGGGTATCCCGGCGGTCCTGTTGTGGATAAAATGGCGAAGCTGGGGAATCCGGAAGCGTTTAGGTTTCCAAGGGTTAAATTTGAGGACAGGCCCTATGATTTCAGCTTTTCCGGCCTTAAAACAGCCGTTATCAACCGTGTGAACCAGATGCGGCAAAAAGGGGAGACGCTTCCCCTGGAGGATCTTTGCGCTTCCTTTCAGCAGGCTGTTGTGGATGTGCTTGTGGATAATACCGTTAACGCGGCTTTGGAAAAGAGTGCCGGAATTATTGCTCTGGCCGGCGGTGTGGCATCCAATTCACACCTTCGGAGCACACTTCTTGAACGTGGGGCCAAAAAGGGGATAAAAACCCTGTATCCCGCACCTGTACTATGTACGGACAATGCAGCCATGATTGGATCCGCCGGGTATTTTGCCTATGTAGGGGGCGATTTGGCGGATTGGACATTGAATGCTTCCCCATCTATCCACATAGGCAGTGGACACTTTTCTGGGCAGAATCTGTGGAAATAGTCATGAAATACGCTTGTATTGCCCATTTTGCCTGTGGATAACCCTGTGGATAGTGTGGATAAAGTTTGTAGAAAACTCTTTTCATGAAGCTAAGTACTCAAAGTAAGTGCTTATGAAAAGAGTTTTCTTATGTTTTTCCGACAAAAATTTTAACAAGGAAAGCCTGAATCCCGGGTATTGACAAGCTGGAAACGGTTTGATATTGTAATTGTGTTAGTTGAACCTAACAAGAGGCGTTTTGCTGTTAATTATTTAACGCTATAACGCTTTCAAGTTAGTATAAGCTAACAAATACCATTTACATGACTGAACCGACTGCTTTAGGTTCGGCCTGAAGGACAATAGGAGATACAAATGAACATCGGCATAGTTTATTCCACTCTGACCGGCAACTCTAAAAAGCTCGCGGATTTTATTTTTGAAAATGGTGAAAAAAATTGCGATGCACCTGTTGATATAAGGCATCTTGATGAGAGTGCCTTAAAGGCGTATGACACGCTCATTCTCTGCTACTGGTGCAAGCGGGGAACGGCGGATCCTCTTACTGTGAGCCTCATTCAAAAGCTTTCCGGCAAAAAGCTCGTTATGATTGGCACCATGGGCGCTTATCCGGATTCTCCTCATGGAAGCAAGCTTAAAGTGAATGTCCGGGAGCTTGTTCAGACTGCCAATACACTGCTTGGAAATTTTACCTGCCAGGGTAAAATTGACCCTGCGCGGACAGAAAAGCGGCTGCTTATTCCCATAGGAGAACCACATCATCTTGACGAGGAAGGCTATAAGCGGCATCTGGAATCCCGCAGCCATCCCGATGAAACGGATATGCAAAATGCGCTCCTTTCAGTACATAAGGCCCTTTGCGGAGATCCGGCATGATCGATGAAAAACAACGCCGGCTGACGGTTAATCTCATTCTGCTGCCCCTATTGCTCACTTTGCTGGTATTGACCTTTTTATTCAGCATCAGCGCGGGCTATGAAGCCTTTACCCCAAGTCAGATTGTAGAGGCTTTATTTCGCACGGATAACACTATGGGAAGGAAAATCATCTACAACATCCGCCTGCCAAGAGCCCTGACAGCCTGCTTCGTAGGTATTTGCCTTTCGTTGTCCGGGTGCATACTCCAGGGCGTGATGCGCAATAAAATGGCCTCGCCCTCCACGATAGGCGTTACCAGCGGCGCAAGCTTTATGGGGTATCTCACCATGGTGGCCTTTCCGGCCTATGCTTCTCTTCTGCCCCTGGGGGCTTTTTTGGGAGCCTTTGGCACCACCATGCTCATTTATCTTCTGGCTTATGAAAAAGGGGTTAGCCCGGTTAAAATCATCCTGTCGGGCATGGCCGTATCTGCGGTATTCGGAGCCTTTAACGACATCATCCGATCCTTCTTTTCCGAAAATCTCAGCGGAGTTCAGTCCTACCTTGTGGGAGGCTTAAGCGGCGTTACCTGGAAAAACGTTTATGTCATCATGCCCTTTGCCCTTGCGGGTATGGCTGTTTGCCTTCTTTTTCCCCATAAAATGAACATCCTTATGCTGGGGGATGAGGTGGCGGGTACCCTGGGACTCAGGGTGGAAAGGTTTCGCCTGCTACTGATTGTCACCTCCTCCATGCTGGCGGGAGCCAGCGTGGCGGTTGCCGGTATGATAAGCTTTGTGGGCTTGATTGTTCCCCATATTTCACGGCTCATGGTAGGATCCGACCACAAGTTTTTGTTTCCCGCTTCAATTCTCACAGGGGCTGCCCTGGTATTGCTGTGCGATACGGTGGGACGCCTCATTATCCTCCCCGGAGAGATTCCCGTAAGTATCATCCTGGCATTTATCGGAGCGCCGTTCTTTCTTTGGCTTATGCGGACCCGGGAAAAGGAAGGGGGCTGAGGCACCGTGTATTTTGGCTTTAAGGACATAAGCATTGCCTATAAAAAGAAGGAAGTTTTAAACAATGTGACCCTGGATTTTCCCAAAGGGAGGATCATTACCCTTATCGGCCCCAACGGGTGCGGGAAGAGCAGCCTTCTCAAGGTTGTTTCAAAAGCGGTTAGGCCCAAGAGCGGCACGGTGTGGCTGGAGGACAGAAACATACACGCCTATTCGCCCAAAATATTGGCTCAAAAGCTGGCTATGCTGCCCCAGGTTCATTCCTCGCCGCCCGATATTAATGTTCGGACGCTGGTATCCTATGGGCGCTATCCCTACATGCGGTTTGGCCGGGGACTGGACGGAACCGACAGGCAGGCCATTGATGAAGCATTGGCGCTTACGGGGCTTGAAAAGCTCCAGTACCGAACCGTCGGCACGCTGTCCGGCGGTGAGCGGCAGCGGGCATGGATTGCCATGGCCCTGTGCCAGAAGCCGGAGATACTGATTCTGGACGAGCCCACCACCTATCTGGATATTGGTTTTCAGATAGAGCTTCTGGAGCTTGTAAAGTACCTTAACGAAGCCCTGGGAATAACCATCATCATGGTTCTCCATGACATTAATCTGGCTGTGCGCTATTCAAGCCTCCTTTATGTCATTAAGGACAAGGGCCTTTATGCCGCAGGAGAACCAAGCCAAATTCTGACCGGGGATTTGTTAAAGTCCGTGTTTAATATAAATGCGGATATCTACGAGGATAAGACCAACGGCAGCTTGTTTTTTATCCCGCTTAAAGCAGGCAGGTAGATAAAATCAAGTTATTAGCAAGCTATTAAAAAGTTTATAAAAAATAAAACATAAAAGGAGTTACACCAATGAAAGGGTTATTTAAAAGAAAGAACCTTATACCCACTCTCGCTCTGACGCTTGCGCTTTCGGCATCACTTGCCGGCTGCGGCTCAAATACCGCACCTTCAGCCAATACCCAGAGTGCGTCCCCCACGGCAACCGTCCAGGCTACGCCTGAAGCAACCGTTTCGGCAGCACCCTCCCAAACTCCCCAAGAGGAGAAGTCCTACGCCATTGATTTTGAAAAGGAAGCCAATGAAGTGGTTGTCACCGACACCACGGTTACCTTTACCGACGCCGCAGGCCAAACGGTGACAATGAACAAGAACCCACAAAAGGTCGTGGGCCTTTATAACAGCTACATCAACCTCTGGTGGCAGGCAGGCGGAGCCCTGGTGGGTCGAATCGATTCCGATTCGGAGCTTCCGGATGAAATTGTAAACGATACCGCCATCGCCAAGGTGGGCACCCTTACTCAGGAGAATATCGAGGCCGTTACCGCTCTGGATCCGGATCTGGTTATCCTTCGGGAAGGAAAGCAGGGCGCTTACAGTGAGTCCTTCAAATCCAATCAGATTCCCTATATCGCCATGGAATACGATTCCTTCAGCGATTATCTGAAATGGCTCAAGGTATTTACCGCCCTTACTGGCAAGGATGAGATTTATGCATCCACAGGAACCGCTCTTTTTGATGAGATTGACAGTATTATCAAAAAGGTGCCCGCAGAAAACAATCCTTCAGTCCTTTTAATGTTCGGCACAAGCAAAAGTGTTAAGGCCTACCTTCCCAACACGGCGGTGGGCGAAATGCTCAGCGAGCTTGGCGCCGCCAACATAGCTGAATCCTGGGAAAAGGAAGAAGCCAACGCCACCTCCGTCATTTTAAATACCGAATACCTTATCTCCGCGGATCCGGATTATATTCTGGTACAGAGCATGTCCTCCATTGATGAGGTTAAGGCTTATATTGAAACCACCTATGGCGGTGAGAGCTGGTGGAAGGACTTAAGCGCCGTAAAAAACGGCAGGCTGGTTTATCTGGACAGAAGCCTTTTTCACTACAAGCCCAACGCCCGCTACGGAGAGGCTTACATGGAGCTGGCAAAGCTTTTGTATCCGGAAGTGTATTAAGTATGATAGGCGAACAGGGTCACTTTACCAGGCGGTATAAAAGCCATCACGATGCCGCCCGGGAGCTCAAAAAGCATTTTACCGCGGATACGGACAAAAGGGAGTATGTAGAGGAGCTGCTGGCCAAGGAAGCCATGCCGCCAAGGGTTCTTTACCTTCATGTGCCCTTCTGCAATAAAATATGCAGCTTTTGTCCCTTTCATAAGCCTGATGCTCTGAGGCGAAGCACCTATGACGGGTATCTCATTTCAAAGCTCGAAGCCTTAAGCCGGTTTGAGTATATGAAAGCACCGATTGGGGCCGTTAATTTCGGCGGTGGAACGCCCACCGCCTTAAGCCCCAATCAAATGGACCGTATTCTCAGCCGCATTCACAGCCTTTTTCACATTGCTGCGGGAAGCGAAATCAGTGTGGAAACCTCAGTTTCAGAGCTTACGGATCACATGCTGGAGGTTTTTAGGAAAAACGGTGTAAACCGGCTCTCCATTGGTGTGCAGACCTTTGACGACCCAACCCGCAAGCTTCTGAACCGCCGGGGAACCGGACAAAAGGCTGCCGAAAGAATCCGTGCCGCTCAAAAAGCCGGCATAGACAACGTGGGCATAGACTTGATCTATAATTACCCTCACCAGACGGAAAAACAGCTTCTGGACGATTTGAGCATGATTAAAGAGCTGGGTGTGGCGGGGATAAGCTTTTACTCCCTTATGCTCCATGAGGGCACGCCACTGAGCAGCCGGCTTACCTCGGATGAAAAGAGGCTTATGGAGGATCTTAACCGGGAATACGTGTTTTTCAGCACCATTTTAGAGGAGCTTAAGCCCTGGGGCTTTGAGATGTTTGAGCTGACAAAGCTCATACGGGACAACCGGGATCGCTATGATTACATGCGCATCCGCCACAACCGGGGAAGCTGTGTGGGCGTGGGACATGGCGCAGGAGGCAATCTGGATTGTTATCTCTATCACAATTCCCACGATGTGCCGGATATTGGGCCCCATATACCTGTCAGTACCAGAGGGCGGGTTGTTTCGGAGGAGTATTTTGTCATAGACCGGTTTATCCATGATCTTCAAAAGACCCGTGTACATCTGAAGGATTACTCCCGGCTTCTTAAGATGGATCTGGAAGTCCTGCTGGCACCCCTCACGGAGCAACTGGA
>JAEXPO010000533.1 GCA_023446675.1 Bacillota bacterium
ACGGCAGTATTTTAGGCACTTACCGGAAAAGTCATATACCCGACGGCCCCGGCTATGAAGAAAAGTTTTACTTTAATCCCGGAGACACGGGCTTTAAGGTGTGGCAAACCCGTTATGCCAAAATCGGTGTGGGGGTTTGCTGGGATCAATGGTTCCCGGAGGCGGCCCGCTGTATGGTGCTGATGGGTGCGGAGATTCTGTTTTATCCCACAGCCATAGGCTCGGAGCCTCAGGATGGCTCCGTTGATTCCAAGGATCACTGGCAGGCCTGCATGCTGGGCCATGCCGCGTCCAATCTGGTCCCGGTGGTGGCCTCCAACCGAATAGGAACGGAAACGGATGAGGATTCCTCCATCACCTTTTACGGCTCCTCCTTCATCGCAGGCCCAACAGGTAAAAAGCTTGCGGAAGCCGACAGGGAAAGCCGGGGCGTGCTTGTTGAGGAGCTGGACCTGGACAAGCTGGAGTATCAAAGGGCGGAGTGGGGGATCTTCAGGGATCGGCGTCCCGAATTGTACCGTGTTATTACCTCCTATGACGGAGAAAATATGATTTAAAGGATTTTTATCATTAATTCTCCATTGTCGTGTTTTCATATTTGGCAATGGAGATTTTTGAATAACAAAATGACCATAAGCTTATACTTCAAGCTTTTTCGAAAATAGCTCTGCCCAGGAACCGGTTTCTTCAACCTGATACTTTTTTTCAAAAACAAACCCATTTTTAACTAATACCCTTTTGGATGCGATGTTATCAGGGACAGTAACAGCAGTGATTTTATTAATTCCTTTGCAATGTATAGCAAGTTCGAGCAACAGGGCAGCTATTTTAGTGGCATAGCCATATCCCCAGTATTCAGGCAATAACATATACTCTATTTCGGCAGACGTTTTGTCTTGATTTAGTCTTAATATTGCAGTCCCTATATAAATCCTGTTTTCATTAGCATATACTTTGTATAGTCCGGCGTAGCCATGTTTTTTGCTTGTGTTCAGCGCATAGTCAAAAAACTCATTGGCCTCATCTTCTGTAAAAGAGCGTCCCATATTCATTTTCATAACGGCTTCATTGCACACTAATGATTTAAAAAAGCAGAAATCAAGATTGGTATATTTAATTAAGTTCAACCCAGCATTCATCGTTTCTGTGACCTTTCAGCTTGGCGTTTTCCTTTTGGGGAAGTTAAATAATAACGGATTATTTAACAACAATTAAAGTATATCAGAATTTGTCATCACTGATTGCGGCAATCTTTGATTTTTAGGCCCTTTGCCAATGTTTAAGAATCTGCGCAAAAAGGCAAAAAAAGATTGATGAGTCCACTTAAGATCTATTTGACAGTTGACTGCATAAATATTTTACATAACAATTTTTTCGCTTTCTTGATTCTCCATCATTTTTTATGTATAATCGTCCTTATCAAATGCCGGAAAAACCATGCATCAGGGTTGTGAAACCGCGGGATAATAAACACGGCAGGATGTTAAAAAGTCCTATTGAATGAGTCAGGCTTTTTATCCTTTCATTCAATGAATTTAGGAAAAAAGGAGAACGAGGAGAATTAATGGGAAAAGCTTTGATTATCGGTGCAGGCGGCGTAGCCAGTGTTGTGGTTCACAAATGCTGCCAGAATCCCGACGTGTTTGAGGAGATCTGCATTGCCAGCCGTACTCTGGAGAAATGCGACGCCTTAAAAAAGAAACTGGAGGGCGGCGCCACCAAAATCCAGACCGCCAAAGTGGACGCGGATAAAACCGAAGAAGTCGTGGCCCTGATAAAAAAGTTCGGGCCGGATGTCGTTATAAATGTGGCTCTTCCATACCAGGATTTAACCATTATGGATGCCTGCCTGGAAACGGGAGTGCATTATCTTGATACCGCCAATTACGAGCCGCCGGAAATACCCAAGTTCGAATACAAGTGGCAGTGGGCTTACCGGGAAAGGTTTGAAAAGGCCGGACTCACCGCCATTCTGGGAAGCGGCTTTGATCCCGGCGTTACTGGCGTTTTCTGCGCTTATGCCCAGAAGCATTATTTTGATGAAATCCACACCATTGATATTGTGGATGCCAATGCGGGGGACCATGGCTATCCCTTTGCAACCAACTTCAATCCTGAAATTAATATCCGTGAAATTACCGCCAAGGGCCGTTATTATGAAAAAGGCCAATGGATAGAAACGGATCCCCTTTCGGTTAAAAAGGTTTACGATCTGCCGGAGATTGGCCCCAAGAACATTTATCTTCTCTACCATGAGGAGCTGGAGTCCCTGGCCGTCAATATTAAGGGCGTTGAGAAAATACGCTTTTGGATGACCTTTTCCGACAATTACCTCACTCACTTAAAGGTGCTTGAGAACGTTGGCATGACCTCCATTGAGCCGGTGGAGTTTGAAGGGCAATCCATTATACCTCTTCACTTTTTAAAGAAGCTTCTGCCGGACCCGGCCTCCTTAGGCCCCAGAACCAAGGGCAAGACCAATATCGGCTGCATCATTCAGGGTACCAAGGACGGCAAGCCCAGAACCTATTATGTGTACAATGTGTGCGTTCATGAGGAATGCTATGCGGAGGTTGGTTCCCAGGCCATTTCCTATACCACCGGCGTTCCGGCCATGATTGGCGCGATGATGCTATTAAAGGGCATTTGGAAAAAGCCCGGTGTTTACAATGTGGAAGAATTTGATCCGGATCCGTT
>JAEXPO010000542.1 GCA_023446675.1 Bacillota bacterium
TACCCATGTTCCGGCTTTGTCCATCTACGGCAAAGCGGCTGAGATAAGCTTCATTCTCATGAATATCAAGCCTTACCGTCCCCACGATAACAGTGTCGATAACGGCAATATACACAGCCTTGGACGCAATTTCCCTTCGTATATCGTCCACCGTTTCCGCCAGGGCCTCCACCTTGGAGAGGCCTGTAAGACGGGCGTATTCGGAAAAGGCTGACTGAAGGATTGCAAAAACAGCAGGTGCATCCTCTTCGGAAGCGCGCCTTATAATAAAGGAATAGAGCATAGGATCACCCCAGAAGCTTCACTAATACGGCTTTTTGTGCGTGAAGCCTGTTTTCGGCTTCATCAAAGACTACAGACTGAGGCCCGTCGATGATATCTGCTGTAACCTCATACCCTCTGTAGGCAGGCAGGCAGTGCATGAAAATAGCATCGCTCCTGGCAGCGCCCATAAGTGTACTGTTTACCTGATAGGGCATGAAAACAGCCACTCTGGCTTCCTTTTCGCTTTCCTGTCCCATGCTTATCCAGGTATCTGTGTAAACTACGTCCGCATCCTTAACGGCCTCATAAGGGTCGTTAGTGGTAACAACGGATGCGCCGGTGTTCTTGGCAGCCTCCTGGGCAATTTTTACCGATTCAGCCTCACACTCGTAGCCTTTTGGTGTGGCTACACTGACATGCATGCCCACCTTGGCGCAGCCAATGAGAAGGGAATTGGCAACATTGTTGCCGTCACCCACATAAGCCAGCTTAAGGCCCTGGAGGGTGCCCTTTGCTTCCTTAATGGTAAGAAGATCGGCCAGGATTTGACATGGGTGCTGGCTGTCGGTAAGGCCGTTAATAACAGGTATGCTTCCGTAGGCTGCCAGCTCTTCCACATCGCTGTGCTTGAAGGTTCTTATCATAATACCGTCGATATAGCGGGACAGGGTTTTAGCTGTGTCGGAGACGGATTCACCCCGGCCAAGCTGCAAATCCGAGGAGCTTAAAAACAGAGAATAGCCTCCCAGCTGATACATGCCGGCTTCAAAGGAAACACGGGTGCGTGTGGAGGATTTGGCGAATATTAGCCCCAGCGTTTTACCCTTTAAAAGATGGTGATGGCGAATGCCTGTTTTATTTTCATATTTTAATTTTTCAGCAAGCTTCAGTGTTTCGGTGACCTCCTGATCGGTCCATTCGCTTAAGCAAAGTAAATGCTTCATCGCCTAATCCTTCCTTCCTCCCACCGGTATTCAACCGGATCCTTACGCTCTTTCGCAGCGTTCTCTAAAAGAGATATACATCATTATACAACGAGAATGTATAAATATGCAATATGCTTTTCAATTTCCTTTTTCACTGGAAGCATCAAGTGGAAAACAGGGTAGAGGACAGCCCCTTGCCATAAAAAGCATAAATACTTGAAAGGCTTCATTGAAGGGTGTTTAAGGCAATCTCACCTTAACTGTAAGATGAAAAATGGGAAATGATATATAATGATTTGTATAAATCAACCCGCGATTATTATTCAACAGCGGTTCTACCGTAAAGAAGGCAAGAAGGAGTGATCTTCCTATGGAAACTGTCGTTTCAGAAATTGCTAAAATACGTATGGAGAAGGATGTAAATGAAGCGCTTTTAAGCTATGGCTTGTATGTGAGGGCTATTGGGTTTTATGAGTGCGATACTTTCGGAATAAGGCTTGAGCTTCGCTATCAAAATGAAATTGACAGTCACGCTTCTTAAATTATCATTTTATATAAGTGAGAAAAGGTTACTCAGATGGCTGCAAATAAAATATGCCGCCCCTTTTAGGAGGCAGCATACTCTTTTTGCTTTTGTAAATGTCTAGAGCGGGCGGTGCCCGCAGCACTATGCTCAGAATTACACGAGATAATTTGGTTTAATGTTGCTTCTGAGTTATAAGGTATTATGGCATTTCATGCTTTGTTGCATAGTAGTGTTACGTTAATCGACAACGGGAACATCCCGGAAAAGCAAGCTGATGCAATAAAGACCTGCAACGCCAACCAGGGAATAAACAATCCGGCTCCAGATGGTGGCCATACCGAAAATGGCTGCTACCAGGTCATATTGGAAAAGGCCTATGAGCAGCCAGTTTAGAGCGCCTATGATCACGAGCAAAAGAGCGATTCTGTCAATCGGTGTTCTCATATTGAAGACTCCTTTTTGTTTTTTTAACCGGCGGATCTACGCCTTCTAGCGCTATTATGCCCAATTTAATACTTTTAATTCGTTATTTTTATTGCAAATTTAGAATATTAGTGTGGTATAATAATGCTGCGTTCAGCCGGGTAAATTTCAAAAAAAATAGAATTAGAGATTAGGATGGAGGCAAAAAACATGGCGGATTTTTGGGATTCGGAAGAATTATTAGGTAAATTCGTGAAAAACAGCAGAGAGGAAATACATATAAAGCGTGTTGCCAAGGGTACAAGAATTTATTTGGATATTCGTACCTTCTGGTATGACAGCAATGCTGACGATTTTAAGCCTAGCCAGAAGGGCGTAGCCATTCCTATTGAATTTGTGGGGGAATTAAAAACCCTCATTGAAACTGTAGAATAAGACTTATTTAAAGTGTTTCAGCCGCACCCGTTTATTATAGCGGGTGCGGCCTATAGGAACCGCAGAGGGCGTCGGCCGGCACGGACGCTCACACGGATGTTAATAGAATATGCCTTTTTAACCGGGGTTGTGTCTCGTTTTTACCCTGTTTATTTTTACATTTCATGAAATCTTTCTCAGAGGTTTTCTTTCCGGGCAATTTGTATAACGGACAATGAGGATGACATATACTACGTCTGAAGGGATGTGAGAAGATGCCATCCTTCAGGGTAGACTGCGTGAAGGACATAAAAGGATTGGCCGGTTATCTGGAAAAATGCTTTGAGAGTACGGAAAAAGGCCCCGCAGGCATTCGGATGTGCTGTTATGACGACAGCCTGGTTATTTCTGTAGAAGGCTTTTTAAGAAAGGGCGGCAGGCGATATCAAAAAATTCTGCTGCGCTTATCCGACACACTTGCAGAATATATTTTAAAAGCCTATGAGAAAAATATCCTTGAAAAAGTAATTCAAAAAAACTGCTCTGATCTTCAGCGAAAGGAGCAGGAGGAAATTTTCCGCATAGCCTGCGCCCGGCTTTACACACCTGCGGAAAATGGCTATCCAAGCCTTCTGGACTCAAGAAGACGTCTTATATCGTCAAAAATTGCAGAAAATCTTAACGGAACAGGTAATTTTTTTCTGGATGGCTTTGTGACTTTCCGTTTGTGGGAATATGTCAAACGTCTGGAAAAGGAAGTTGAGCGTTCGGCAAGACAGCTTTTTGTAGAAAGGCAGTACGAGGAATATATCCATCTTTTGTCTGCCTTTGTTAGGATGCAGGCACCTCGGGTGCCTGAACTCCATGTCTTTGTTCGAAGTGACGGCAGCTATAAAATGGAGGGCACAGGCCTGTTTGAAATACCGGAGGATGTGGCACAGGGCTTCGGTATGGAAAAGGATGATGCGGTCATAAGAGATGACGATTTTATGATAGGCTTTCTCCTCACGCTTGCACCTATCCGGATTTTTATTCATGATGCCACCTTGTTTAGAAACAAGGAGCTCTTAAATACCATACGGATTGTTTTTTCCGAATGTGTTCTTCTGTAAAGGGGAGAGGTCCGTCCTTTCCCCGTGTTTTTATGACAGTCTGGCAAAGCTTCCAATTGAAAAAGATGAGGAGCAATTTTAAGCTGACATGAAGGCAGATCTTTTTTGCGAAACCTGTGAGAAAGCTCCGAAATGTACAAAACATGCGGCATTAAGGAGCCTGTCCTAAAAAAAGTTGTATAATGAAGACCGATTGTGTATAATGAAAGCTATGAAACGGGATTTTTGCGCGTAGGGGGTTGTTGGCTTGGCGTTTAAGGTTTTTCAATCAGTTGTGACA
>JAEXPO010000548.1 GCA_023446675.1 Bacillota bacterium
GTAGTCAGTGTTCCCCTGTATTTCTCATCGCTCAAATCCATATAACTGTAGAGAAGCTCCAGAAAGGGTGTGTTAATATAGAATACCCCCAGGATGGTGCAGAGGGACGTAAAATGGTTAATAAAGCCCGTAACGGCGCCGATGTACTGTATTGCGCTTCCGGGGCCGTACATACCCGCTAAGGCCCTCAAACCGATTAAAAGATAGACAACTCCGCCTACAAAGGCATTAACAGCACCTGTCGTACCCTTCATGCCGCCCTCAAAGCGGAAATAATAATTCCACTGGCTTGTAGCGCTCCAAATCCTCATGATTTCCCGAATGGCCGGAGTTTGGTTATAAATGCGTATATCCTTTCCCGCGTTTTCCGCCTTCGAGTACTCGTAGTAATAGTGAAAAAACGAATTGTTTTTAGGGTTTTCCTCAAAGAGCTTTGCCAGAATCTTTGCTTCCCTGGAGCGAAAGTATAAGGTGACAAGCATGGAAAGGGGCAAAAGAGCACAAATAAGCAGGGTCGCATAGGGTGAGGTTATGAAGGAAGCCGTATAGGCCTTCGTGACATTGAGCATACCAGCCAGAAGAACGCCGGAGGCTATTAGTCCCGCAAGACTCTCAACAAAGCCCGGAAAATGGTAATGCAAATTTGTAATACCTAGGCCGTTCCCATTGTTTTTGGCTTCAATATCCGCCAGCTTTTCATTGGTGCTGCCTTTTTCCACATGCTCAAAATCCAGCTGCATGTAGCGCTTTCCAAGAAAGAAATAAAACCGTTCCTGAAAGGTACTTTCGGCAATGCCTATCTTGTATAAAACCTGTGCGTTGGCTACGGATAAAAGGAATGAAAGGCCTACCGTTAAACCCACATAGATAAGGATTTTTTCTAAATCCCTGTCCCCTGAGAGCTCATTGAGTATTCTTGCAGAAAGATACAGTACCATTAAGGGCTGTACTGCGGTAATAACAGCCTTCAGCGACGCAAGAGGCATATAGGCGGGGCTTATTTCATGTATGATGGCAAAGCCTCTTTTATTATGGTTCCACAGCTCTTTCAGCTTCTTAAATTTCATTGCCCTTCTCCCCTTCCTCTTCCTTGTAATAGTGGGCTTGAATTTCAAACATGGCGGCGTATTTCCCGTTAAGAGCCATAAGCTCGTCATGGGTCCCCATCTCCACAATGGTGTGATTGTCAATAAAAAGTATCCTGTCGCAGAACCGGGTGCTGGCAAGGCGATGGGAGATATAAAGGGAGGTTTTGCCCTTGGTCAGCTCGGCATATTTCTGATAAACCTCATTTTCCGCAATGGGATCCAGGGCAGCCGTAGGCTCATCCAGTATTATAACCGGCGCGTCCTTGTAAAGCGCCCGGGCCATGGCCAGCTTTTGCTTTTCCCCGCCGGACAGCTCAATGGCCTCATCATTGACCTTTCTTACAAGCATGGTCTTTTCTTTTTTTGAAAGGTTCTGAACCTTATCGTAGAAGCCTGCCATTTTAAGACATTGCTCCACCCTGCCGCTATCCGTCTCCTCTGGCGGCAATTGAGAAATATTACCGGCTATATCCGCCGTCAAAAGATGAATATCCTGAAACACGGTGGAAAAGAGGCTGAAATAGTCGTCACGATTGTACTTCGCCGCATCCTCCCCGGCCAGAAGAATGGTTCCCGAAGTGGGCCTATAAAGCCCGCAAAGAAGCTTTACAAGTGTGGTTTTGCCCGCTCCGTTGGAGCCTACAAGAGCAATCCTCTCACCAGGCTTTATGTGAAGGGTGATTCCCGCCAGGGTTGGGGATGATGCTTTAGGATAGGTGTAGCTTACATCAACCAGGGAAATACTGGGAGGCAGCTTGTCACCCTTTGGAAGCGGAATGCCTTCCCCCGTATTGGATACATCGGGTACATCTCTGAAGGTCCGGATATGGGACATGTCCAGGGAAGCCCTGAAAAGCTCGCTGACCTGAAGGATAATACCGGATACCCACCCTGCAAAGGCGCCGATGGCCGCAAAAACAAAAACAAAATCCCCCAGGCTGACCCGATTTTGAAGAAGGAGGTAAAGGAGGAAGGCATACGCCCCTCCATCCCGGATAAGAATAAGTACGCCGTCGGCAAGCTGAGCTCTTCGATGCCGGGCAGCTACCTTTTTCTGTGACTTTTCATAATCTCCCGCAAGATTTTCGAAAAGGCTGCTTACCCAGCCTGCTACGGAGTAAAGCCGAATATCCTTGGAGCCGGCTGGGTCCTTGGCGGCAGAATACATGTACATAAGCTTTCGATGGAGCTTTGAGCGCTCTTCCCTGGTGTTTTCCTCATACTTTCTGGCCGCCGACAGGAAAAGCCAGTTTATAAGGGCCGAGGCTAAAAGCAAAAGAAGGATGACTGGATGAATGACGGAAATGACACTGCCGTACAGGATAAAGCCGCCCACATTAATAAGCAGCCGGACCAGAGTACGGGGTATGTTGTGGGCCGGGGTATGATTGGATTGGGTTGCCTGAAGGGCCTTATCCTCCAGGAGCTTCATATCCGGATGCTCCAAAAGCTCAAAATCCCTTATCATGTAGGTCTCAATCATTCCAACAGCTGAATTAAAGCTTGCGTAAGTGCCTGTTGCATGTTCGCTGATTTCGTCACAGTAGCCCTTTAAAAACCGAAGCAGCAGGAGCACCCCAGCAGCCGAACCGATCACAGTGATAAAGTGGTTCGCTGTCGCCCCATTGGTCAATTCATCCAGTACAAGCTTTGGCAGAAGCATGCCGAAAAAGGGCTGCATTATGCCCGCCACTACGGCCAGACCGCAAATGACAAGGGTTGAGCGCCTGTTGTGCCATTGCATTTTAAGAGAATAAAGAATATTGGATCCCAAGGAATATCGGGAACCCGTCTTTGTCATAATTAATCACCTCAACGTAATAAAAGGATAGGATTTTACTCTATCACGAAAAAAGAGGACTTCCTTTCGTTTTACGTGAAATGTCAAAATTCCTTCGCCAATGGCATGTTTTTTCATTTGGCTGCCGGGGTGGTTATTTAGCCGAAGCCTACAATGGCAACAGAATTTCTGTTGTAAAAGCCCCTTCCTCATCCCGGCATTTCATATAGCCTTCGTACTTATTGACAAGCCTGTCTGCGCGCAGCAGCCCAAAGCCGTGATTAGGCCCGGTTTTTGAGCTGATATAGCGTTCTCCCGCTCTTTTAGGCCGTTCCCTGGCCGTATTTGTTATGGAAAGATACAGCTGCTCGCCCTTTGCGTCGATGTAAACACGGATAAAGCGGAGCGCATTCTGCTCCAGGCCCTCATTGGCTTCAATGGCATTATCAAGAAGGTTTCCGATAATGACGCACAAATCCACCTCTGCCACCGTGAGATTTTGAGGAACACGGGCACTGGCATCCACGGCAATTTTTTTGCTGGCAGCCAGGGACAGCTTTGAATTGAGTATGGCATCCGCCATGACATTTCCTGTTTTAATGACCGTATCCACCTTGGACAAATCCTCGTCCAGAGAATCCAGATAATCATCCAGACTGCTGTCCTGGCCCAGCGCCCGAAGGGCTTTCATGGCCTGGATATGGTTATGGTAGTCATGCCGCCAGCCCCTCATCTGACGGTACATGTTTTGAACCTCCTCGATATGCCTGGCCACAAGATCCTTCTGATAAACGGCGATCCGCTTATCCACCAGGGCGTATAAATACCGTCGTATAAAAAAAAAGACTCCCGCCAAAGCCAACAGCAGACCTGCAACAGCACCCATCCAATAGAGACTCTTCATACCGGCCTCCTGACAACGGAGCGGATAAATCCCTCGTTGACCTTTTCGTACTGAGCTCTGGAAAGAGGAAGCTCCTCGCCGTTATCCAGAATAACAGCCTTGCGTGTGATGCGGCGTACATATTTCATATTGACGATATAGGAGCGGTGGCAGCGTATAAATTCTGAGCTTAAAAGACTCTCCAAAACACCAAACCTTATCCGGAAATCCTGGGTTTTATCCTTCATGTGGAGGGTTAAATGGTGGGGAAAGGCTTCCGCATAGCGTATATTGTCGACAGGTATGCGCTCCTTGATGCCGTTTGTTTGAAGCAGCAGCGCCGGAGCGGGCTTATTCACACGCTTCATTGCTCTGTCCAGTACGGAAAAGAGCTTAACCTCATCCACCGGCTTAACTAAATAGTGGAGGGCCGATACCTCGAAGCCCTCCGCCATAAAATCCGAATAACCGGTAATAAAGACAATCTGCAAGGAATCGTTATCCTTGCGTATAACCCTCGCAAGCTCAATACCGTCCATGGCTTTCATCTGAATGTCAAGCAAAAGAAGATCAAAGGCCTTGTCCTCCTCATAGGCAAACAAAAAGGCCTCGGCGCTGGGATAGGCTTCCGCGGAAAGCTTTCTTTCTCCCCCCCACTTGTTAAGAAGCAGAGTGAGATATTCTCTTTGAGCCGGATCATCATCACAAACTGCGATGCGGATAGCCATGTCCTCACCCCTCCGGCCTTATCCAGGTGGTTTTTCTTCGCTTAAAGCCGAAATACATAACCAATGCGGCGACGATCCAGAAATACACAACCATGTAAGGAACTTCAAATATATTTTCTCCTGCATTATGGAATATCAAACCCGTAAGCCCGGCAAAGCCGCCGGCAGCAATCAGGCTGGAATCCCCGTCTCCCGCTCTTTTAACAGCTCGTATGGACCACACCACAAGCACCAGCATCACAACCGCAAAGGCCAGAATACCCCAGGTGCCCATTTCCACCATGGTTTTAAGCCAGTAGCTGTCCATATA
>JAEXPO010000562.1 GCA_023446675.1 Bacillota bacterium
AGCAAACGTGCATAATTATTTTACAATAGGCCCCTCAACCTGTCAACGTCAAATTCATCCGCAGCATCCAGTTAGCCAATTAACAAATCTAAAAAGTGAATTCTACTCCTAATGTATTGTCGAAATATTTTAAACCAGAACAATAAGTTACATTATATTGCAAACGCAACTTACTTCTTTAACTTCCCGTGTTTATTGAATTGAATTTAAAGCTTATTGCAGTAGCTATAAAATCTGCTCGATAAAAACAGTCCGTTCAACTGCTAAATCAATATCCACTGGTAGGGTAAGGGGTCTGTTCACCCGGTTGTAATAAACTCTTACCAGCGGCCTGGGTCCAAGGTTTTGTCTCACATTAATAACAATTCCCACCTGCCCGGTAGACAGACGAACCAGGGAGCCCAGAGGATAGACAGCCAGATGGTTGGTAAAGGCCTCCACAATACGGCTGTCAAAATAAAAATTTCCGCCCCCGTAAAGGTATTCAATAGCCTGATAATGAGGAATGCCTTCCTGAAGCAGAAGTCGGTTATATTGCTCGCAAACGGCAATGATTCTGGCACCAATAGGGATTTCTTCCTCCCCTATCTGATTGGGAAAGCCCTGGCAGTTCCAGCTTTCATGGTGGTGAAGGATATCCTTGCAGACCTCTCTGGGCAGCCCTGCCTCCCTGGCCAGATAATAGCCATAGAGTGCATGTTCCCTCCAGGAATTCTCTTCATGCAGATTTCGCTGGGACTTTTTTATAAGCTGGGGCATTTCACAAAGGCCTATGTCATGCAGCAGCCCAGCCATGCCAACTTCGTGTACTTCTTCCCTATTAAGGTTGAGAACCCCTCCTACCAGAAGGCTCATTGCGCAGGTTTCAACGCCGTGCCTAAGCAGAAAAGCATCATCAATAAGCTTCATTCGCATGCAAAAGTCCAGAACGGCAGGATCTTTTATCAAATGATCCACCAAATGAAGAGCCTGCTTTGCTACACTCAGCATTGTATCCGAGGTGTTTGCCTCAATTTTTTCAGGCGCCAGGCGCAGGATCTCAGTCCGGATGCTTTTTTCAAGCTCCTTTGAAAGAGAGGAGGTCGGTTCAATTAAAAGGGTATATCTCTCCGTTACGGCTACATGCTTAATTCCCCTGTCTTTAAGAGAATGAATAAGAGCGTCAGACAATGTTGTACCATAATTCAGAAGCATTGTAGTTGTCCTGGGGATAAATACCGGCTCGGCCAGTACCATACCCTCGGATAGTTCACTGCATTCCAATTTCACCATATTCCCTCATCCTCTGCTGCATAATTTATGCAAATTATATTCAGATTTATCTTTTAGTATCTGAAGCCATGGATAAACCATTATTAACGGGTTTGGAGCTATTTTTGAGTCCCTTTTTTATTTAAAGCTCATTCTATCACCCTTCTATTACACATGAAGTATTATTCTTGTTAAAAATCTGTTTATAAAGGGCTTCATACCCTCCGGCAAATAGCACTCCACCCGCTAAGCCCAGGCTATACCTGCGACCAGCCAAGACCCATGGCAGAGCGGCAGGCTTTATCTGCTGCCAGCCACCCGGAACCTTGTTTTAATGCAAGAAAAAAGGCACTGGCCACGCCAATACCTTTTTACAACTCTTTGCTTATCTGTATTTCTGTATTAAGGAACGTCCCCTTAATCGGCTTCCTGAACGAGGAAGGGAGTAACCCTTTCAAGCAGGCTTTTATCAAGCTCAGCCTCCACAAGGGCGGCCTCCTCATCATAATCGACGGAATGCACCTTGCCGTTTTCATAAAGCCAGGGCAATACCCCTCCCTCACTAAAGGGTATTCTGAGGGAGAGACGAACCCGAACCTGTCCCAGCATGTCTAAAAGCCGGGCCTTAAGCTCATCAAGGCCAATGGCCTTTTTAGCCGAAATCTCAAGGGTCGCCCTATCGGTTTGCGGTTTTGATATCAAGCCGCCCTCCGGAAGCTTATCAATTTTATTATAGACAATAAGGGTAGGCTTTTCACCCGCTCCAAGCTCGCTGAGAATGCTGTCCACAATACGGATATGATCCTCCACATAAGGATCCGACGCATCGGCAACTATCAGAATAACATCGGCGTAAACCGCCTCTTCCAAAGTGGATTTAAAAGCGTCCAGAAGATTATGGGGCAGCTTCCGGATAAATCCCACCGTGTCCGTTACAAGCACCACCTGCTTGTCATCCATCACCATTTGCCTTGTCGTGGTATCCAGGGTAGCAAAGAGCATATTTTCAGCAAACACATCCGCACCGCACAGCGCGTTTAACAACGAGGATTTACCAGCATTGGTATAACCAACAAGTGAAACTGTAGGAACACGGTTTCTGCGCCGCTCCGTTCGAAGTATGCCCCTTTGCTTGCCTATTTCTGTCAGCTGCTCTTTAAGAAAAGTTATTTTTCGTTTAATATGACGGCGATCGGTTTCAAGCTTGGTTTCACCGGGGCCTCGGGTACCGATACCGCCGCCCAACCGGGATAAGGCAAGGCCCTGCCCCATGAGCCGTGGCAGCATGTATTGAAGCTGTGCCAGCT
>JAEXPO010000598.1 GCA_023446675.1 Bacillota bacterium
CCATAATGGGCTCCAGTGAGACGGTGCTTTATACTCTGGCCGTGTATTTTGGGGCAACCAAGGCCAAGGACACCCGTCATGCCGTTGCCGCTTCACTCATTTCCACTTATGCAGGAATGATTGCCGCCATCTATTTGTGCAAAATTTTCTGAAATCCTTCCAGGACTTGCTATACTTGTCCATTTTCACCTTTCCCGGGTTTTCTAATATTATGTATCAACAACGAAAACACCGTCCCAGTCAAGGCCGGTGTTATCCGGGGAGGCTTCTATGTCCAATGCCCTTGTTCAGGTGAGTCATGTCGGTATGAAATATCAATCTCCCAATGGCGAAATCGAAGCCATCAGGGATGTGTCCTTCAGCGTCGAAAAAGGTGAATATGTCAGCATCGTGGGAGCCAGCGGCTGCGGCAAATCCACGCTTCTTTCCATTATATCCGGGCTTCTTATGGCAACCGGAGGCAGTATTCTTCTGGATGGCGAGGAAATAAACGGCGCCTCTGAAAAAATCGGCTATATGCTTCAAAAGGACCATTTGTTTGACTGGAGAACCATTTATCAGAATGTGGTGCTTGGACTGGAGATCCGGGGAAGGCTCAACAAGGAAAACAGGGACTATGCTCTTCACCTTCTTGATACCTACGGCCTTATCGATTTTAAGGATAAATACCCCGCACAATTGTCAGGGGGCATGCGTCAGCGGGCCGCGCTTATTCGGACTCTTGCCGTCAAGCCCGATATTCTGCTTTTAGACGAGGCCTTTTCCGCGCTGGATTATCAGACCAGGCTGGCGGTAACGGAGGATATTTACGCCATAATCAAAAATGAAGCGAAAACGGCCATTATGGTAACCCATGACATTGCGGAAAGCATCAGCATGTCGGATCGGGTAATCGTACTCACCCGCAGGCCTGCGGAGGTGGGAAGCATCCATACCATAACCTTCGGGTTTGAAAAGAGAACGCCTCTGACCTGCCGGGAAGCCCGGGAATTTCACGAATACTTCAACCGCATTTGGAAGGAGCTGGATGTACATGTTTCGTAAGAAGGAAGAGGGCCTGTCTGTTGAACGGCTGGCGTATTTAAAGAAGGTAAGAAACAGAAAAATGGCTACCCTTTTAGTCCAACTGGTTATTTTGGTTGTGTTTTTTGCCGTATGGGAGCTGGCTGCAAGGTTTAAGCTTATTGATTCCTTTATCACAAGCCAGCCCAGCCGGATGCTGAAAACCCTGACCAACCTGTATCAGGGCGGTGAGCTTTTTAAGCATATTGGCGTTACTCTGGGGGAGACCGTGGCAGGCTTTGTTATGGGAACGCTTTTAGGCACCTTCATTGCCATACTTCTTTGGTGGTCGGAATTTTCGGCCAGGGTGCTGGAGCCTTATCTGGTGGTTTTAAACAGTCTTCCTAAAATAGCCCTGGGACCTATATTCATCATCTGGATCGGTCCCGGACCCGGCGCCATTATCGTTATGGCCCTGGCTATTTCCCTTATCGTCACCATTTTGGAGGTTCTAAACGGCTTCATCCATGTGGACAAGGAAAAAATCAAGCTGGTTCAAACCTTTGGTGCCGGGCGCTTTCAAATTTTCACAAAGGTGGTGCTGCCATCCAACATTCCCTCCATCATCAATGCCCTTAAAATTAATGTGGGGCTTTCCTGGGTGGGTGTTATTGTTGGTGAATTTCTGGTGTCCCGTGCGGGGCTTGGCTACCTCATTGTTTATGGGGGCCAGGTCTTCCAGCTGGATCTGGTTATGACCAGCGTTATTATCCTCGCCGTGGCGGCCGCCCTTATGTACCAGGGCGTGGTTGGGATGGAGAAATGGCTTATCCGCCAGGGCCGGCTTGTAAAGGATATTACGGACTGATTGCTTTAATTCGGAATATGAAAGGCGAGGGCGCTGGGGAGTAAAGGCTTATACCTGCCGCCCGGCAAAAGAAGGTTGACTGTAAACGGTTAAAAATCCCCTTTGTTTTAATGAATTTTTATAGAGGAGCGTTGAGAACGATGAAAAAGATTGGACTTATTTTTTTGGCGGTACTTATGATGATACCTTTGGCGGCAGGCTGCGGCAAAACGAGTAATGTTAAGGTTACATTGAGCGAAGTGACACATTCGGTGTTCTATGCACCCCAGTATGTGGCCATAAGCCAGGGCTTTTTTAAGGAGGAGGGCATTGATCTGGAGCTTTCCAACGGCCAGGGCGCAGACAAGGTTATGACGGCGGTGGTGTCGGGCCAGGTAAATATCGGCTTTGCAGGCCCGGAAGCCAGTATCTATGTCTACAATGAGGGTAAGGAGGATTATGCCCAGGTATTTGCCCAGCTCACCAAAAGGGACGGCTCCTTCCTGGTAGGACGTGTTGACGAGCCGGATTTCAAATGGGAAAACGTTAAGGGCAAGTACATCATCGGCGGGAGAAAGGGCGGAGTGCCCCTTATGACCCTGGAATACATCCTTAAAAACCACGGCCTCACACCCGATACCGATGTGACTGTGGATACAAGTGTTCAGTTCGCCGTTATGGCAGGCGCTTTTACCGGTGGTACGGGAGATTATGTCACCCTCTTTGAGCCCACGGCTTCCATGCTGGAAAAAGAAGGAAAAGGTGTGATTCTGGCCTCCTTAGGTGAGGAAAGCGGTGAGATTCCCTATACGGCTTATTTTGCGAAAAAGAGCTATATCGAGAAGAACAGAGACATTATCCAGAAATTCACCAACGCCATTTATAAGGGACAGAAATGGGTGGACAGTCATTCCGCGGAGGAAATAGCCAAGGCCATTGAGTCCTCCTTCCCGGATACGGAGCTTGATATTCTTACCACTGTAGCTCAGCGTTACAAGGATATTGATGCCTGGAGCAAGGATCCCATCCTGAAGGAAGAGGCCCTAAACCTCCTTCAGGAAGTTATGAAAAAGGCCGGAGAGCTTAAGGAAGCCGCTTCCTACAGTGATTTGGTCACGGTTGAATTTGCCCAGAAGGCTATTGATACCATTAAATAACAAGTTGCAGCGGCATTGCAATTCAGTCTTTGGCTGAGGATGTGTCATCCAGAGACTTGTATTCCGAAGGCGCTACTCCCACATTTCGCTTAAAGGCGCGACGGAAGGACTCCACACTGTTATAGCCCGTCAGACGGGATATTTCCGAAACGGTGTGGGTTCCGTCCTTCAGGAGGGAGAGCGCCTTTTTTATGCGCATATTTTCA
>JAEXPO010000610.1 GCA_023446675.1 Bacillota bacterium
GAACCAACTCCGTCAACGGAACCGACTCCAACAACGGAACCAACTCCGTCAACGGAACCGACTCCCACAACCCAACCTTCTTCAATAGCCATGTCGGATGATGGCAGCATTACGGAAGGTGCAGAAAACGGAAAGCTGATTTATGTAAGACTGACCGGTATGAAATTTGCAGACACGCTGACTGCCTCCAACTGGAAGCTGACAAACCTTCCCGAGGGTGTAACCCGGGGAGACGTAAAAAGAGTAAGCGATACGGAGGCTACGATAACCCTGTCAGGATATAGCCTGGTGGATTATGACAGTGATTTAACGGATCTTAAGCTGGAGTGTGCCGCGGCAGAGGTAAAAGGACAGCAAGCCTCGCTTACCTGTACAGGCGGAGTCTCTTTCAAGGCTTTGGACGATCCTGAAAGCATAGCGGTAACATGGGCAGCCACACCCGGAACAAATGGTGCGGAAGCAACAATGAATGCGGATGCGCTGGTGGTTATTCTGACAGGAGGAACCTTTGTTAAGAGTAATATCAATGATATTAAATTGTCAGGTACGGCAGTAGGGGACGCTCATATAACCAAACGTTCGGTTATATGGATAAGCTCAAGGGAGCTGCGGCTTGATCTTGCATGGGACGGTACGGACTACGATGAAGACAAGACGCTGACAGTGAGTATACCTGTAATTGCGTATGCAGACTCAAAGGGCGGGACTTCCTTAACAAAAGATATAAACTGTACGGCAACAGCAGAGCAGGCAGATCAGACCTCCGATATGGACCTTGCGCTTACCGAACCCTCTGCAGGCGGAGATAACAGCATAAGTGTGGGCGGAGGAATCAGGTCCGGCGAGGTAAATGTTGTAAATGGTACCGGCCTGGTGGTTTTAACAGGAACAAAAACAGCAGCCCAAAAAGTAGAAGTAAGCGGAACAGACAAGAATGCGGTAACAGCAGGCGGAACAGCAACAGCCCCTTCCTTTGCGGTAGATATGGCTGATATAGCCGCAGCGGGCGGTACTAAAGCCTTTATATTAACCGTAAGCGAAGAGGGCAAGAGCAGCATAGCCTACACCATTACCGTTAAGGTAGCTGCAAAAGCACCTGCAGTACCTTTAGCCAAGCTGGCGGATGTAAAATTGTCGGCAGTGGGTGTTGCCTTCTGGACCGATTTGAACAAGGAAACAGGCTACAGCGTGCAGCTTTATAAGGATGGGACAGCAAGCGGAACAGAAATCATTTTGTCCGCCGACACCGTTAGCCATAACTTTTCAGAAGCAATGAAGACAGGCGGCGCAGGCGTTTATACGGTAAAAGCAAAGGCCGTTGGCGATGGAACAATCTATTTGGACGGGCCCTGGTCGGAAGCGTCAAACGGAATCACTCAGCTTGCGGCAGTAACCGCAGGACTTGTGTGGAGCGGGTATACCGCCCTTTGGGAAACGGTTTCAGGTGCTGACAGCTACGATGTCTCTTTGTACAGGGATGATAATTACTTACAAAAATTAAACATCCTGTCAGATAAAGCGTCGCTGGGAGCAGATTTTTCAGAGTACATCACCTCGGAGGGTACCTATACCTTCAAAGTCATTGCAAAAGGTGATGGTACGACTAAAGCGGATGCGCCCCTATCCACGGTATCTGAAAAGCTTGTAAAGGATTCCCGAACGGACCAGCAGAAATTGGATGCGGATTTGGCCTTATTTGAAATTCCGTTAGGGACTAACACCGCTGCTGATAAAATACGGATTAGTATCACCCCTCTGCCCCTGACGCTTCCAAACGGTACCACCGTTGTATGGACATCAAGCGATACAAGTGTCATGGCTAACGATGGAAAAATTCCGAAAAGACCTGCAGCGGACACTATAATAACTATGACAGCGGCTCTTAAAAACGGGTCGGTCACGGCCACAAGGACATTTGAGCTGAATGTAAGAAAGTACCGGGACAGTGTCGGAAGTGTTTCTGATCCCAGAGTACTCCAGTCCAGCGGGATAGCCAAATGGTGGGATTTAAGATATGAAACCGGTTATAGGGTAAGGCTCTATAAGGATAGCGTTTTAGTGGAAACAAGGGATGTTGCGAAAGATGTCACAACGGTTGATTTCAAGGAGGATATGCTTAAACATGGGCCGGGGAAATACGGCGTATCGGTGCAGGGTTTTGGCGATTATGCTACCTATGAGGACGGCGCAGAATCCGATATTAGGCCTTCCATGCTGATTACACAGCTGGCACCTCCCTCGAATGCCCATTGGCAGAACGGTATTGCCTATTGGGATAAGGTGGACGGCGCAACCAGCTATTTTGTGAGATTATACCGCGACACCCTGGATCGTAATACCGCCACCGTATCAGCCGAAGATCTGGCAAAGGGCGCGGATTTTACTGAAGATATTGAAACCGGGTATGGCGGAGTCTACACCTTCAGGGTAATCGCAAACGGCAATGATCTTGATATCGCCACCTCCGGCTACGCCGTATCGGACGGCATAGAAAAAAAACCTACAACTGCCGATATGCAGCTGGAGCTTACAAGCCCTGAGTCTAACATGTATAACACCATAGACGTCGGAAAAGTAGTAAAGGTAGGCAAAATAAGTGTGGTATACGGAACAACCTCTGTAACGGTAACGGGAACAAAAGGACTTGTAGATAAGGAGCCGTCGGTACAGACAGTAACAGCAGGCGGAATACATGCAGGGGCGGTGTCCGTAGCAGGAGGCGATACAAAAAATCCCGTATTTACAATAGATACTTCCGATATTTCAAAGGGCGGCAGCAAGGCTTTCACCTTTAAATTAAGTGAAGAGGGCTACAGTGACGTTATTTATAAAATTACTTTGACTGTGGCAGGAAAGCCAGCGGTGTTTTCAAACAATGGCATAGTTCAATGGGAGGATGTTTCCTACGAAACAGGATACAGACTGCAGGTTATTTGCGAGGGTAAAGAATACGGAGATCCAATTATAGTAGATGCGGATACAACCAGTTATGACTTATCAAAGATAATGGATGAGCTTTCAGTCCTTAAAAATGCCAGCGGAGATACAATATCGTCCTGGGTTCATGTAAATATAACTGCTTTGGGCGACGGAACACTCTATCCTGATGGGCCCGAAACAGAATCAAATACCGTCACACAGCTGGCGGCAATACAACTGGCGTATTTTGAGAACAGGAAGCTTGTAATTACCAGGGCCAAGACCTCACATACCTACAGCATTATGCTGTATAAGGCTGATAAGGGGACTCCTGAGGTAAAGGAGCTAATCAAAACAAAACAGGCTTATTCCAACAGTAATAATACATCTGTTACTGTAGACTTGGCTGATGATATGAAGGCTGCCGGAGAAGGCATCTATTATGCAACTATTATTACCATACGAGGCTACGATGATTTTCCGGAACGAGCTTCGACAAGCTGTGAGGCCAGTAACAGCTATGAATACCCGGAACCGGCAGGAGCTCAATGAATCAGGTTCTTCCTGACCTTGGGCACAGATAATGCAATGAAATTGTTTATGGCATAGAGGCTATAGACGGGCAAAAAAGAAATCCTTAATTGAAGGCACCGTGTTTTTTAGAATACGGTGCCTTTGACGTACACGGATTAAATAAGAACCCGCCTGTGTCCTAATACAGCAGGCGGGCAGCTTCATTTACCTTATTAAAAAATGGATTGGCCTAGAGGCCTGATACGGACGGTTATTTTTCCAGAGCGTCCATATAGTCCGCGTTTTTTACCTTGAAGGCATCCTATGTTTTACTAAATTTATAAGCTCCTGGGAGCGGCGTTTGTCAAAAGCCTTCTCAATGGCTTCCTTAAGCTCCTCGGGCACAATAGGCTTAAGAACATAGGATTCCACATCCAGGTTAACTGCCGATTTGGCAAAGTCAAATTCGTCATGGCAGCTCATAAAAATGGTTTTAATATCCAGGCCCCTGCTTTTTAATATACGCACCATTTCGATGCCGTTCATGACAGGCATGGAGATATCTGAAAGAAGAATGTGGGGATTGTCCTTATCCACATTTTCGATAACCTGTCTGCCGTTGCTGTAGGAGGCTACCACCTGGATACCCGTGCCTTCCCAGTCCACTGTGCTAAGAATGCCGTTTCTGTCCAGCGGATTATCGTCTGCGACGACCAGTCGGTACATGCGCCACACTCCTTGAATGCTTTGTTTATGTTCCCTTGAGAGACCGAAAATAATGCAGGAATTGGATTAGATAATTATATACCCTGACCCTTTTAAGGTCAGGAACCATTCTGCTTTAATTATAACGGAAATTGCCGAAATAACGAAGAACTAAAAGAAATGAAAAAAATGGGGGAGGCAGCGGCCATTTTAATCGGTACAGAGACCGCTGCCATATAAAATAAGACGGCCCCACAAACTGCGGAGCCGCTGTAGAAGCTAAATCAGCGATTACGTCCTGGAGTATGCTTAAACGACCAGAATGGCAAAAAAAGTGGATCCGATATTAAAACACCTCTTTTGCACTATAAAAGCCTTCCTAGAAGCACCTTATGCTTCGAACACCTTAAAAAGGATTTCCGCACGCATGGATTCAACTTCCAAAGTCAAAAAAAAAGGTAATTCCGAGGGGGAGCTAAGTTGGTTGGACTCCGATAGAGAGCCTTAATAACATTAGCATGTCTCATGATTATATTAGCTTATGTCCGGTTTAGAAATAAATTGCTTTTTGAGTTATTTTTTCATTGGTTTTCGTTGTATCAATTACCCATAAAAGGCAAGGTATTGAAGCCCTTACGAGCTTATGACAAGATGTTTCGGGTTTGTTGAACTATCTTGGAATTCGTTGTTTTTTATTGCTATATGTTGTATTATAGCAGTAAGATGATTTGGCGAGGTTCCTTATGAATAGAAAACTATCAATCCTTTTAGTTGAAGATGATCAGGCGGCCTGCAAAGAGTTCGTTGAACAAACGGAAGAGCTGGAGGATATATCGCTTATTGGTGTTACCAATAATTCAACGAAAGCGATTGATTATGTTAAGGATTTTCTGCCGGATGCCATCGTTCTGGACCTGGAGCTTCACAATGGAAGCGGAAATGGATTAATGGTCCTGCAGGAATTAAAGCATCTTCTACTAGATGTTACCCCTTATGTACTCATTACAACCAATAATTCCAGCGCAATGACCTATGAATATGCACGACAGTTAGGCGCTGATTTCATTATGTCAAAGCACCAGAAGGACTATTCCTCAAAAAATGTGCTGGATTTTTTAAAGATGATGAAGCCTGTTATCCACAGCCGCAGGCAAAACACAGCAGGTGTCCATGCCACTACCGAGTCGCCTGAACAGCGCAATAAAAGGACCGTATCAAAGATTATTGCGGATCTCAACCATGTGGGAATCAGCCCCAAGGCTACCGGCTATCAATATCTTATTGATGCCATACGGCTGGTTATTAAGCAGCCCACCCATAACCTGTGCAGTATTATCGGTGAAAAATACGGAAAAACCGAGTCCAGTGTGGAGCGGGCCATGCAGAACGCCATCAACAAGGCCTGGAGAAGTGCGGATATAGACGACCTGTTGAAGTATTATACAGCCAGAATAAGCTCAGAGAAAGGCATACCAACAATGACAGAGTTTATTTATTACTATGCGAATAAGATTAAAATGGATAACTGATAGGTAAAAAAATAAGCCGCACTTTGTGCGGCTGTTAGATGGTTTAAAGGCTAACCCAATAATACAATATCTCCCAAACTTTTTGCCACATAAATATTCCCTCCCGCCAAGTTTTTTTCTTTGACAACACTATATAAGAGGCGGGTGAAAATTAAAGTTTGATAATGGCTTGTGCTTTTTGTAGAAATATGTTGTATTTTAGATAAGAGGTGATGGACTGATATGGCAGCAACATCTGTTAAGTATTTCTTCATTGTTCTATGTTGTTTTTATATATTTACGCGGCTGCTTCGTATACAGCCTCAAAGGAGGATGTATTTCCAAAGCCTTCTTTTTTCTTTAGTTATGGCTTTCGTCATTTACTTTCTAAGGGTAAATGCTCCCCCACTTAGTATAATAATTACAACAGGTCTATTCATTTGGTATGTGAAATATCTTTTCAACATGCCTATAAATACATGCGTGACCGCATCCATCATTTCTTTTGGTATTAGTTATCTGGCCTTTTGGATCTCTGCTCTTATAATGCTTCCTGTTGGCTTCGTTGCGGTAACAGCAGATATAAAAGGATTTGTTCAATTTTTTTCAGTTGTATTAATAGGCGTGCTTCAGTTTTTAATTTGTGTTATTCCCTTTAAATTACGGCGGTTTAAGAACGGCATGCCCTTTTTGAAAGAGTTTGGTTCAAGTGAGGTAGGCGTTTATATCAGCGTGTCCCTTTTAATCGCCGCTTCCTTTTTTGATGTTAATAAAGAAGCCGATATTGTGTATGTCATTCCGTTTTTCTTTGTTTTCATTAGCGGCTTAACTCTTGTTTTCTGGTGGCGGAACCGTATTGCGAAAAATTACATAGAAAAGGTTAAGGCAAAGGAAATTGAAGCCTTGCAAAATACCATTCAGGAAAAGGATGCGGAAATTGAGAAGCTTAAATACCATAATGACGAGTTGGCAAAAATTATTCACAGGGACAATAAGCTGATCCCGGCCATGGCTTTTTCCGTGAGAGAATTTCTTTTGAGTGCCGAGCAGGAGGAAGAACGTAAAGCACTGCCTCAGAAAGGAAAGGCCTTATTGGAGCAGCTCGAGCAACAAACCAGGGAGCGAACAGGTATTGTTAAAAGCTATGAATTCAGGGCTAAACGGCTTCCTTTAACCTATGTTCCCTCTATAGACGGCATCCTTTCATACATGCTGCAAAAAGCCAAGGAACATCAGATTGAGATGGATTTATCCTTATCGGGAAGTGTGAAATATTTAACGGAAAACTTTATTACCGAAATGGACCTCAAAACCCTGCTGGCGGATTTAATTGAAAATGCCATTATTGCATCCAAACGGCGGGAAAAGAAAAATATTATGGTGCATATGGGAATTGAAGATAAATGTTATTTGGTTGAGGTCTTTGACAGCGGAGTGCCCTTCACTCTGGAAACCCTTTCCTTAATGGGCCTTAAGCGGACGACGACACACGCCGATGAGGGGGGCAGCGGAATAGGGATTATGACGCTGTTTGAAATCCTTCAGAAAACCCGTGCAAGCCTGGTCATTGAGGAGTTTACAGGGCACAGCCTTTTTACGAAGAAGGTATCCCTGTGCTTTGACGGCCTTGGACAGTACAGGATTAAAACGGACAGAGCCGATGAAATACGGCTGCTGTCCAAACGGGAAGAGCTTTTGGTTGAATTCACCGGGTAGTTGTCGTTATTAATCAGAGGCATTGGGAAATTATAAGAATATAAAAGCTTAAAAGCGTGGAAAGTATAAAAGCATGAAAGCATAGAAAGCATAGAAAGCAAAGAAAGAATAAAAAGAATAAAAAGAATAAAAAAGGCTGCCGGATACTGGTTGAATCCAATACCCGGCAGCCTTTTTTCTTATAGCTTACTCTTTTTTAGCAAATAATCTTAGTTTCTGTTTTAGCCAATAATTTTAGATGCAGTTTTGCTTTTAGATGCAGTTTTAGCTTTTAGATGCAGTTTTAGCCAAAGTTTTATCCGCAATAAGCCTGTTAAGGCTCATTGACCATGCCGGTAAACAGCACCTGAGTGCCTGTGTCGTAAGTATCGCCGTACAGAACAAAGACAAAAGGCTTATTGCAGTTCATTACAAAAGGTTCGGTGGGCTGGGGCATTGACGTGCCATTGGCAGTCATTACCGTTACGGCGGCAGCGGTAGTACCCTTTTCGTCAACCTTGATTACGGCCTTGTGGGCCGCATCGGACAGCCAAACAGGAATGCTTTCTTCCAACAGGCCGCCTGTCAGAGGAGCAAGCGCTTCATCAAACAGGGGAACGCCAAGTGCCTTCAACGTGTCCGTTAACTTGAGAATGTCGCCGTCAATGTTGAAGCGGG
>JAEXPO010000670.1 GCA_023446675.1 Bacillota bacterium
GTCAATAGCGGCAGAAGCAAGAACACTATAGCTTCTGAGGCAATAAAAAGCGCCAAATCCCATGGGCGGTTCGTGCTTCCCAAATAGAACGCCAAGCGGCTTATTTCGAATAAAACGTTAATGGCAATTGAATCAACAAGCAGTGCCAGCAATCTTCTTGCGATACCGACTTCTTTTGTCAGACTATCCCGGTCATTTTCCGGATTAGGCAGCAGATGATCCAATACCCCCGCTAAAAAATAGCCAATTACAGCACCTGAGGTGTTAACAATGAGATCATCCACATCGGCGAATCGATAAGCCTGAGGATATAAGCCATAAAGTCCTGAATATTGAGTCAGTTCATAAAACAGGCTAAGGCCAAAGCCCAGAACAATAACCCAAAGTAGGCGAAGCTTGAAATATTTCCTTAAATAAATACCAAAAGGAATTGTCAACACCACATTAAAAGCAACCGTATAAAAGCTTGAACTGCGAATAGCAGACAGCCAGGTTGCGGGCCTGGTCAAAATAAAGCCCGAACTGCCTAAAAATGTTTTTACAAACAGGAAGGGCTGTAAATTCGGTTCAATGGGCTTCATACTGCGTACTTCTTCCAGGGGCGGAAGCGGTAGAACCGTCATAAACCAGGCTGTAATTATATAAATAATAAACGATGCGATTACGGTATTTCGACGCATTTTTAAACTACCATGGGTACGGTATTGATATATTAATAAGGGAATTAACACCAAATAAAGAAGCAGCAAGGATACCAAAATACCCATCACAATGGGACTAATATACGCTTTCATTCTTTTTCTCCTTAATAATGTCACGAGACGGCCCGCAACAATTTTATATAGTATTTCAGATTAATTAAAGATCCACAAAGGCCGGCGCATTCAAAGCGCCGGCCCAATGAATTACTAATCTGCTTCTGCTGTATTACTGGTAAGTTGACCCAATGCTCCGTACTTTCTCAACCCTTACTTGCTCTTAAGCCGCTTCACCGCTTCCACGGTCTTCTCGGGACTTCCGAAGCCTGTGAGCCGGAAGAAGCCCTCGCCCCTTGTACCGAAGCCCGAACCCGGCGTGCCTACAATATGGTAGGTGTTGAGCAGGTAGTCGAAGAATTCCCAGGAGGTCTTGCCCTGAGGAACGGCAAGCCAGATATAGGGGGAATTGTCTGCACCCCAAACCTTGTGGCCCAGCTCCTCGAAAGCGGTACGAATGATTTTGGCGTTAGCCAGGTAGCCGTCAATAAGCTCCTTAATCTGAGCCTGCCCTTCCTCGGTGTAAAGCGCGGCGGCACCCTTTTGAACGATATAGGGAACACCGTTGAACTTGGTGGTCTGGCGGCGAAGCCACATGGAATGAAGCTTCAAAGGCTTGGTGCCTTTGCTGACCGCAACCTCAAGTGTTTTAGGAACCACGGTGTAAGCGCATCGAAGGCCCGTAAAGCCTGCGGTTTTGGAAAAGCTTCGGAACTCCACCGCAACCTTTTTTGCATTAGGAATCTCATAAATACTGTGAGGAACCCCATCCTGGCGAATGAAGCACTCGTAGGCCGCATCAAAAAGAATAAGGGTTTTATGCTCCAGAGCATAATCCACCCACTTTTTCAGCTCCTCATAGGTTAAGCCCTCGCCGGTGGGATTGTTGGGAGAGCAAAGGTAAACAATGTCCAGGCGTTCGTCAGGGATGGCGGGCTTAAAATCATTTTCGGCAAGACAATCCAGAAAGCAGATATTTTCATAGCCGTCTTCGGTCTGAAGGCCGGAATGGCCTGCCAGGACGTTGCTGTCCAGGTACACGGGATAAACAGGGTTGGTAATGCCGATGATATTGCCCTCACCGAAAAGATCCGTAAAATTGGCCGTGTCGCTCTTGGCTCCGTCGCTTACAAATATTTCGTCGGCCTCAATGTCGCAGCCTCTTTTTTTGTAGTCGAAGGTGCTTATGGCTTCCCTTAAAAAGTCATAGCCCTGCTCGGGTCCATAGCCTTTAAAGTGAACCGCGTCCGCCATTTCATCCACTGCGGCATGGAGAGCCTTTACCACGGCCTGGGGGAGAGGCCGGGTAACATCGCCGATACCCAGACGGATAATATCCGCTTCGGGATGGGCAGCCTTAAAATCGGCTACGCGCTTTGCGATTTCAGAAAATAAATAGGTTTCCTTCACATTGCCAAAATGGCTGTTGAGTATCATGTCCAATCCTCCATCTATTAGGGTTAATCCTTATCGTACATAAACGTCAATAAAAAACAAGACTTTTTATTGGCGCTTCTCTCCAGTTGCGTTGCGGGCTTTAGTCCGCTTTAGTTAATATTCACCTCTCCGTCAAAAACATGGGTGGCAGGCCCTGTCATATAAATGCCGTCCTCAAGCCATTCAATTTCCAGTGTCCCACCAAGCAGAACAACCTTTGCTGTCTTGTTCAGCTTCCCCAAACGCATCATAACGGCGGCGCTAGCACACGCTCCTGTGCCGCAGGCAAGAGTTTCCCCGCTGCCTCTTTCATAGACCCGCATTTTTATGACGCTGTCGGAAACTTCCTCCACAAACTCCACGTTAACACTTTCGGGAAATTGAGACAAGCCTTGAATGTTTTTGCCGTGCTTTTCCACATCAAAGGTGTCCACATCCTTTACAATGGTTACCGTATGGGGGTTTCCCATGGATACACTGTAAAAAGGAAAGGTTTCGCCATTGGAGGAAAGCCTTGCGGGGAAGGCCTTCTCCGGTAAATCCGATATTTCGTCAGTGTCGGAAAAGCGGGGGATACCCATCCATACACGAACCTTTTCAATTTTCCCGTCATCAGCCGGAAACAGCGTAAGCCTTCTCAAGCCTGAAAGGGTTTCCACCGTGATATCCGTCTTTTTAGTTAAGCCCCGGTCATAAACGTATTTTCCCACGCAGCGAATGCCATTGCCGCACATTTTGCCTTCCGACCCATCAGCGTTGAACATCTGCATTCTGAAATCAGCTTTTTCGGACGGCAGAATGAGAATGAGACCGTCACCGCCAATGCCGGTGCGCCTGTCGCTTAAGACAATGGCCAGGTCTTCCGGGTTTGTTAATTTTTCTTCAAAGCCGTTGACATAGATATAATCATTGCCGATGCCATGCATTTTACTAAACTTCATGTTATTCCCTCCAAACTTTTTACCTGCGGAACATTCTATGCCGCCGTATATAGCCGATAATCCTATTTTAGCCTATAGGAACGATTTCAGACAAGGCATTCAGGACTGACTTTAGAGGCGGTGTCAGGCAAAAAGTGCTGAATAAAGCGGGCTTCGCCCGTCAATTACAAGCTATAAAGGGATAGGGCGGGAGCCCGTTAAAGCTCCCGCTGTTAATGTTATCCGTAAATATTATCCTTAAATGTTATTTATTCGTAAGGTTTAAATTCTTTAAGCTTGAATTCTTTAAGTACTTAATGGCGCCTTCCGCGGCATCCAAGCCGTCTCGGGCGGCTCTTACCACAAGGCTCTGGCCCGTACGCATGTCACCGGCTGCAAATACGCCTTCCAGGTTGGTTCCGTGGGCGGCCCTGTCGATGGTTACGCCAAGGGCTTCCGGCAGATAGGACTCAAAGCCTGTAAAGCCAAGGGCCAGAAGCACCAGATCCGCGGGATAGGTTTTCTTTGTAGCCTCATTGGGCTTGGGGAAGCGGCGTCCGTTTTCCGTTACCCATTCCACTTCCATGGTTTCAATGGCCTTGATATGGCCGTCCTCTCCCACGAAGGAGGTGGCGGTGGTTAAAAAGCTTCTGGGGTCGCGGCCGAAAAGATAAATGGCTTCCTGCTGGCCGTAATCGGTTTTAAGAACCAGGGGCCAACGGGGCCAGGGATTGTCGGCTGTACGCTTTTCGGGAGCCGGAGGCATGATTTCAAGCTGAACCACGCTCTTTGCGCCCTCTCGGATGGAGGTTGCCACGCAGTCGTTGCCCGTGTCGCCTCCGCCGATAACAATAACATCGCGGCCTGCCAAAGGCTTGGAGTCGGTGTCTCCGTCCATCACCCGGCGGGTGGCCTCGGAAAGGAAGGGCACTGCAAAACCCACGCCTTCAAGGCTTCTTCCGTCCAGTGTAAGATCCCTGGGCTGGCCTGCTCCTCCGCAGAGGATGACAGTATCATACTTTTCGGTAAGCTCCTTTGGGGTAATGTCCTTGCCCACATCGGTGCCGGTTATGAAGGTTACACCCTCGTCCTTAAAGAACTGGATACGGCGTTCCACCATGGTCTTGGGAAGCTTCATGTTGGGAATGCCGAACATGAGAAGGCCGCCCGCCTTTTCCGATTTTTCGTAAACCGTGACATCCACACCGGCCCGGTTAAGCTTCCAGGCGGCGGCAAGGCCCGCGGGGCCGCTGCCAACCACGGCCGCGGTTTTTCCAATACGCTCTTTGGGAGGGTGGGGAACAGCCCAGCCCTTTTCCCAGGCCTGTTCGGAGAGAAAACGTTCAATTTCCTTTATGGCTACCGGCTCCCCGTGAAGGCCTGTTGTACAGGAGCCTTCGCAGAGGGCGGGGCAGACCATTCCTGTGAACTCGGGAAAGGGATTGGTTCTTGCAAGACGCTTATACGCCTCCTCAAACTGGCCCCTGTAAACCAGATCGTTCCATTCGGGAATAAGGTTGCCCAGGGTGCAGCCTGAGGCGATACCACGCCAGGCTACGCCGCCGTGGCAGAAGGGGATGCCGCAGTTCATGCACCGTGCGGCCTGTTCCTTGGCCTCAGCCTCGGATAAGGGAGGATGGAAGGCGCCCCAGTCGTTAATGCGCTCTTGGGGCTTTCTTTCCTCCGCTGTTTTTCTGTTATATTCCAAAAAGCCTGTTGCTTTACCCATGATATTACCTCCCTGCCCCTGTTTTTATGCTGAAGGCCCGGGTGATAAGCTCGTCGCCCGTATAACCTTCGGCACTGGCCTTGGCTGTAGCCTCCAGAACTTCCTTATAGTCGTTGGGAAGTACCTTGACAATGCGCTGAACCATGGTCGGCCAGTTATCCAGAATTTCCCTTCCGGCAGATGAACCGGTATATTCCGTGTGCCTGCGGATAAGGGTGTAAAGTGTTACCACATCCAGAGCATCCAGATCGTAAAGCCCTACCATATTGGGGTTGTGCATGGTACGGAAGTTGCCCGTATCCAGTACGTAGGCAATACCACCGGACATGCCCGAGGCAAAGTTTTTGCCTACGGAGCCCATGATAACGGCCACGCCGCCGGTCATGTATTCGCAGCCATGCTCGCCCGTTCCTTCGCAGACGGCGGTAGCGCCGCTGTTACGAACCAGGAAGCGTTCGCCGGCACGGCCTGCCAGGAAGAGCTCGCCTGCGGTTGCGCCAAAGAGCGCAACATTGCCGCACACCAGATTGTCTTCCTTACTCCAGCCCGCGTTCTGGGGGGCCTTTACAATAATGCGTCCGCCGCTTAAGCCCTTGCCCAGGTAGTCATTGGCCTCGCCCACCAGGGTAAGCTCAATACCCGAGGGAACAAAAGCGCCAAAGCTCTGGCCTGCCGTTCCTTCAAAATGGAACTTCAAATGGCCGTCGGGAAGCTTGCCGTATTCCTTGCTGATAAAATAACCTACCCGTGTGGCTACCGCACGCTCCGTATTGCTTATTTTGCGCTTTACCACGCCGCCGCCGGCTACAATGAGGGAGCGGACCATGTCGTGGAAAATACGGTTGTGATCCGTGCTCTCGGGAAAGGTGTGCCAGGGCAGGGGGAGATCCGAGT
>JAEXPO010000673.1 GCA_023446675.1 Bacillota bacterium
CTTTCGCCTCTAACTGCTAGACAAACCGCTCCAGCGAAATGAAAATTCGGTTTTTACGGGAGTTTCCTCCGACTTCCTTTAAACGAACCCGTCCCAGCCCTCGGACAGTTATGAGATCGCCTTCGTCAACCGATTTATCCGGCTTGGTGCATTCCATGTGACACAGGGAGACCCTGCCTGCTTCAATGAAGCGCTGGGCCTCCCCTCTTGATAAGCGGAAGCCTTCGGCCATGACGGCATCCAGACGCAGGGAGGCTACGGTGGCAGAAATGTTCTGACAGCGGGTTTCGGGGCGACGAAGCTCCGTAAGCCCGATGAAGGCTGTTGAAACCTGCACACTGGAGATTTGGGTAAGATTGTCGTTTATATAGGAAGCCATCTCCTCCAGAACAATAATCTGGCATTCCTCCTCGTGAATGAGTAAATCCCCCACCATTTCTCTTTTTATGCCCAGGCCCATAAGAGCTCCCAGGCAATCCCGGTGAGACAGTGATTTTGAAAATTTGGCTGATATGGGCTTGGCGCTTAAAACAATTAAGGGCAGCTCTTCCTGGCTCACCTCTTCCATGTAATCGGGCAGAAAAAGGCATAGGGCTCGTTCCGCCTCTTCATAGCCACCATGCATGACGCCTTTAAAGCCCATGTCCTTAATGAGCCGGTTTCCCAGCGCCCGCTGCCGCGAATCCATAAAGGAGGTGTGGGTAAGGTAGCCTCTCAGGGATTTTTCCGCTTTATCCAAAAAAGCTGCCGCAAAAAGACGCTCCTCGGCTGACAGCCCGTATTTCTCCAGAATATTTCTTTTTTCACTTATCATACCATTTCATCCTGTTGTCTTTTTTCACTTATTACTAATTCATTTCTGTTGTCTTTTTTCACTTCTCCAGCCCTACAGCAGATGGTTGTTATCCTCATTTGCCAGCTCCACCGTCCGATAACAAATGCCATGCAGCTTTCGATGCATGGCATTTGTTTTTACTGACGCAAGTGGCTTCCAACAAAAAGAGAGCCTTAAGATCTCTCCTTTAATATCTGTCCTTAACCTCAAGCAGCTTTCTTTTGAGTTCGTCCTCCATGGTCCGAAGCTCGGTTTCGGCCTGGATTCTGCGGGCTCTTCCGTCCTGCTGGATTTTAAGGGTTTCCTCAAGAGTAATCATGAGATCCTCGTTAACCTTCTTAAGGGTTTCAATGTCCACAATGCCCCGCTCATTTTCTCTGGCAATGTCAATGGAGTTGGTTTTAAGAAGCTCCGAATTTCTTGACAGAAGGTCGTTGGTGGCATTGGTTACATCCCTTTGAAGCTTTAACGCACCCTGCTGGCGCAGCATGGTTATGGCAATAACAATCTGGTTGCGCCACAAGGGAATGGTATTGTTTATGGAGCTTTGGATTTTTTCCACCAGGGTCTGATCATTGTTCTGAATCAATCGGATCTGGGGGGCGGTTTGTATGGAAATCATCCTTGAAAGCTTAAGGTCATGCACCTTTTTCTCAAAGCGGGAGATGAGCTCCAGCATATCCTTAACTCTCTGGGCATCCACCGGATCCCCGCTTTTCTGGGCCTTTTCCCGAAGGGCGGGAAGCTCCTTGTCGTTAAGATCCTTGAGCTTCAGTGTTCCTGCCATGATGTATATATCCAGCTCTTTTAAATAATCCAGGTTCTTTTCGTAAAGGGCATCCAGGGTGGTTAAATCCCGGATAAGCTGAATTTTGGCTCTGTCCAGCTGATCAATAATCTTATCGATTTGAACGCTGATTTTATCATAGCGAGCCATAAATTTTCCGGTTTCCTTTTTCACATTGCCAAAAAGCTTTGCAAGGCTGAAACCCTTCTGCTCCGGATCGAGAGCATCCACATCCACTTCCTGTACCTTGAGCAGAAGATCGGTAAGATTGGCTCCGATTTCACCGGTATCCTTGGCCCGGACCTGATCCAGCATGGAATCTGAAAATTTAGCCAGATCATTTTGCGCTGTCGTACCATAGGACAGGATGGATTGGGAATCCGTAACATTAATTTGTGAAGCAAGCTCCAGAACCTTTTGCCGATCCTCCGGTGACATCTCATTCCATTTGTTAACATCGTAATCAGCAACGGGCTTATTACTATTGGGCGCGGTCTGCAGCTGTGTTTCCATAGGCAACCTCCTAGATCCGTCTCATTAAAAATTGGGTTCGTTATTTATAAATCACTCATAGACATATGTTTGTGCAACTGTTTCCATGATTATCTGGGTCTGCTTGTTCCCTTGTATTCCTTGCTGCTTCCCCCGGTGGTCTGCTCCTGGCTTTTTCCTGTCAGTGTTTCAAAAACCTTGATTTCCGTATCCAAATCAATAACGTCGTTGGCCAGCATTTTTTCCTTTTGCTCCAGGAAGGACGCGCGAATGGTTTTAAGGGACTTCTCCGTGCGCTCCAGTGTAGCAATGGCGTCTGCCGGCATGGGGCGGGTGGTGGCAAGCTCCGCATACTTGAGAATAATGTTTTGGGTAGGCTCAAGATAATGGGAAATAAAATGCTTTACTACCCGCAGGTCCTCGGGATCCTTGCGAAGCATTTCCAAAATGGAATCGGCGATAACGCAAAGCTCCTCCACCTGACGCTTCACCTCAGGCTGGGAGAGCCTAAGAATGGCCTGGCGTATGGAGCTGATGCTTTTTCTTCCCATACGGATAGTGTTATCAATTTCCTGCTTTGTTTCACTATCAACGGATACCTTTGTAATTTCTTTTTTGTCGCCTCTATTTGTAAAAAGTAAAATGACAATGAGCCATGCTATAATTCCCCCGGTAATAGAAAAAGCCATCGAAATGCCCTGCAGGAAAAAGAGAGCTGCAAAGACACCTAAACCGGTGAGAAGAGATAGTGTATGACCTGTTCCGGCTTTCTTCAACTACTTCACCTCATACTGTTGTGTATTTAAACCTAACATGCTGAACTTAACAGCACATAAACTTACAATCTATCTTATTTTACACTTTTTCTTAACCCAATGCAAAATCTTTTGCAATCACGTAATAACCTGCGCGTCCTGTGACGGGATCCACACATCGGGTATCCACCATTATTTTATTCCGTACGTAAGTCAAATTTTCCCCGTTTTTTATAGGAAACAAACCTTCCAGTGCAACATAGCGTTTAAAAAAGTCCTTCCTGCCTGCCGGGTTGCAGCCGATATCCGTCATAACCTGCTTGAGATCCAGCTTTACAGGCCCATCTTTTAAAGAGCCTGAGAGCAGAAAGTCGGGCAGATTGGCGGTTTTCATACCACAGGCATAATCCAGGCACAGCAAATTCTCAAATATATCCTGTGCGTGTTCGGGCAATTGGCTGCGCCCAAAGCCTTCGAAAAATTCATACAGGCCGAGGGCTGAAACCGGGGTGTGCAAAAGCCCCTTCTCCTTCATCTGCCTGCTCATACAGTTGAAAAAGTCAAATGCCGTTTCAAAAAAGCCTGATGCATACTTTAGGCTCAAACTGAACCTGCCGGTATTGAAAAAGCGCTCCACCACATCCTCCACACCCTTCAATAAAATCAGATCCTCTGCGGACATGGAGTCGCTGGACAAAACCTCATAGGGAGGATAGCTTCTGTAGGCATAATTCAGGTTATCGGCCTGATTTCGCATTTTTGTACCGTGAAGCAATTTTAAAAAGCCTAGCTGCAAATGGTGGGGTTCCACGCAGAACACCCGGTTAAAGGCATCCTTAAAGGTTTCCAGAGTATCGTAGGGAAGGCCTGCAATAAGATCCGCATGGATATGCATATTCCCCATGCCCATAAGCCTTTTAAGGTTCAAAAGGGCTTTTTCGGGATCCATGCGCCGTTCTACGGCTTTTAAGGTACACAGGTTCAGGGTTTGTATGCCTGCTTCCAGCTGAACCAGCCCGTGGGGCATGGTTTTGAGCATGCTGAACTGCTCTTCCGTAAGCCCGTCGGGATTGATTTCAAAATGAAAGGTAACCTTTTCTCTTGGGTAGCTTCGAATGTACTCCCATATGGTAAGTGAGTGTGCCACATTGGTGTTGAAGGAACGATCCACAAACTTTATCACCCTTGCACCGGCATCCACAAGAGCGGCTATATCCGCCTTTACCTCCTCCGAAGGAAAGAAAACCATGCCACGGCATGCGGAGGACAGACAATAGGTACATCCGTAGGGACATCCTCTGGATGACTCGATATAGGCAATTCTGTTGCTTATTCTTCTCAAATATTCCGGCATGAAGGGCGAAACATACCGGTTGTCCTCAATCATTTCAACACCCGTTTTCAAAAAATGCCTGATTGTATCCGGTTCCTCATCTCTGTACAGTTTACTGATAAGTTCAGCAAAGCGTTGCTCACCCGGGCCCTTAACTATATAGTCGGCCCCGGCAAGGATAAACGCTTCACAAGCTTCGTCTGCTATAACTTCCGGCCCTCCGATAATAATGCGGATCCCCTTCGCCGTCCTTTTGAGATCGGGAATCAGCTTTAATACGGTCTCCCTGTTCCATATATAGCAGGAAAAGGCTGCCACATCCGGTTGTTCTTCCATTATGGCCATATAAATATGCTGTATGTCGTCGTTAATCGTATGCTGCTGCACCAGCACGTCCAGGCCCTTTTTGCTGCATGCCGATTTCAAGTACCAAACCGCAGTATTCTCATGTTCATATTTTGCATTGATAGCGACAAGCAGTGTTTTCATCGTATGCCTTTTAATCCCTTTTAACTCCTTAGCTGTTCATCAAAAAATTCAACTGTGACGTCTATTGTATATTATAATCCTAAAGATCTCCTGTAAGAAAGATTAAAATTAGATTAAACACACCTGCTTACAGGCCATCGTTCACAGATAAGGGCCGTTGCTTTATGCAACAGCCCTTGTGTCCTTCCCATGCCGGTCCGCTCTGAAATGAATTACTTCTGCCCGTAGTAGGCATTGGCTCCATGCTTTCTCAAAAAGTGCTTATCCAGAAGAACATCGTCCATGGGTTTGGGTGAGCCGTTCTCCAAAGCTCTTGTCCGGTAAGCCATTTTGGCCACTTCCTCCCGGACTACCGCATTGAGCACCGCATCGAAAGCGTTTTTTCCCCAGGAAAAGGGCCCGCGGTCCTGAACCAAAACCGCCGGGATGGAGGCCGGATCCATGCCTTTGAAGGTTTCCACAATGACATGGCCCGTTTCCTTTTCATACTCTCCGTTGATTTCCGCTGCCGTCATTTTCCGGGTACAGGGGATATCGCCGTAGAAGTAATCGCCGTGGGTGGTGCCCAGGGCCGGAATGGCTTTTCCTGCCTGAGCCCAGCTGGTGGCCCAGGAGGAATGGGTGTGTACAATGCCTCCGGCTTTTGGGAAAGCCCGGTACAGTACAAGGTGGGTGGCAGTATCGGAGGAGGGATTCAGGGTTCCCTCTACCCGGTTGCCGTCCAGATCCAAAACCACCAGGTCCTCAAGCTTCAGCTTGTCATACTCCACACCGCTGGGTTTTATAACAATAAGTCCTCTGTCTCTGTCTATACCGCTGACATTACCCCAGGTAAAGGTCACCAGACCGTACCGGGGAAGCGCCAGATTAGCTTGGAGAACCGCTTCCTTTAATTCCTTCAATTGCATAGCATTACCTTTCCGAAATGGCTTCTTCCTTAATTTTCTTAAGCCGCTTCATCACATCGCTGCCGCCTCTTCCGAAATAGTCGTGAAGCTGCTTGTACTCCTCATAGAGCCTGTTGTAGGCAGCCACGTTTTCCGGGATGGGTTTGTAAACAATATCCTTCACCTTGCCAAGCTTCTCCGCCGCCTCCACAATGGTATCAAAGCCGCCCCGGGCTTTACCTGCCGCAACGGCGCCGAACATGGCAGATCCCAGAGCAGGAGCCTGAGCTGAGCCGGAAATGCGGATTTCCATATTGGTTACATCCGAATAAATCTGCATCATAAAGGCATCCTTGTCGGCAATGCCTCCGGCTGCAAAAAGCTGATCAATCGGTACGCCGCTTTCGCGAAAGGTTTCAACTATCATACGGGTGCCGTAGGCCGTAGCCTCAATGAGGGCGCGGTATATTTCCTCGGGCCGGGTAAGCAGTGTAAGTCCCACGATAAGGGCGGTAAGATCCACATCCACCAGCACCGAACGGTTGCCGTTCCACCAGTCCAGAGC
>JAEXPO010000690.1 GCA_023446675.1 Bacillota bacterium
GGATATGCACGTTCATGATGTGGACTTTATCCAGTGGGCCTTTGGGAGGCCCAAGGCGGTTTCCTCCACCGCAATGCATGTTAAATCGGGCTACGACGCTATTTTTACCGCCTACAGCTACGAGGGCAGGCTTGTTACTTCAGCCTGTGACTGGAGCATGTCCCAGGGCTTTTCCTTTGATGCGGCCTATCTGGTTCGCTTTGAAAAAGGAACGCTGGAGTTGTCCAGGAGTGGACTAAAGGCTTATCCGGAAGGCGGAGAGCCGTTTACTCCGGAGCTTGCCGGAGAGAACGCCTACCTTGCCGAAATGCGGGACTTTATCCGCTGTATCCAAAACGGGAGAAGCCTGTCGGTGGTAACTCCTGATAGCGCCGCTCTTTCGGTGGAGCTGGCCCTGGCGGAAATGGAATCCGCCGCAAAAGGATCCCTTGTATGGCTTTAGTCTTAAAAGCATAAAAGCTGAATCGTTTTGTGAAAGGCTCCGCCTCCCGTGATTAATCGGAGGCGGAGCCCTTAATAGCCATATATCATAAGTTTTCCGGCATAATGGGGCTTTCACAGCCGGTATAGAGTGCTCTTAGCCTGCCTGTTATTTGTCCTGATCCGTCAAGACGGCCGGTGTGGCTTGCTGTGCTGTCTCCGGCGCCGCAGGCGAAGCCGCCGCTGAGGCCAGATCCTTCTGATATTCAGTGAGTTTTGTCAATTGCTCCTTCATCATTCCTAGAATAAGCTCCTGTGTTTGCTTCTGTATTTCGGGGACCGCGGACATAAGCGCTTCTGCTTTGGCAATAAGCTCCTTTTGCGCCTCAATCTCCTTTTGGCGCTTCTGCGCTATATAATCCATACCTGCGGCCGCCTTTTCCGAGCTTCGTTTGAAGGATTCCGGCTTGCACTCGCAAGGCGACTTCTCAGTCACGTTTTCAACAAAGTTATTACCCGTGCCGTTATCCACGATGCTTGCCGGCTCATTGCCCACAAGACGATTGCGCAGAGCCAGATTGTAGCTGGCATCTTCATAGAAAGCCAGCCCATAGTTCCGGTTGAACCGGATATCATTTTGCTGGATAATGCTGAAGTTTGAGATGACCTCGATTCCCTCCATCTGGTTTCGCTCGATTTGGTTCATACCGACAAAGGTGTTGTCACTCCACGCGGAAATGCCGCTCTGAGTGTTGTCACGCGCTTCGTTTTGGAGCGCGTTTGTCCCTCTTAAAAAAATAAAGCCTCGAGCCGCATTCCCAATCGAACGGTTTACGAATATGCAGCAGTTCTCTCCAAGTACTTCAAACCCGTTGCTTGCATTTTTCAAAACGCTATTGCCGACAAACAGATTATTGGTATCCTCGGCGAAAAAGCAGTCGATGCCGTCATCGCCGCTGCCCGAGACTTTGTTTTCCAGCACAAAGTTGCCCGTGCTCGCATTAGACAGCCGAATCCCGTCTGCTAATACGTCTTCAACAATGTTTCTATAGATTAAATTGCTGCTTGAGGCCACTGTCCAAATACCGACATTGCCGTTCTTAATGTTATTGTTAATGATGCGGTTTGACGAACCGCTTGAGCTTAAGATCCCGGTGCTGCTGTAATTTTGAAGCCGCAAACCCAGAACCTCCACTCCCACGACATTGAGAAGTAATATGCCGATTATCAATGTATTTTCACCATCAAAAACGACACACCTGCCGTTGGCAACGATACGGATAAAGTTTTTTTCGACCACCACGGTCTGCCTGTAAACACCGTTTTCCAGCAGCAGAACATCGCCGGGCATCACTTCGTCCGAATTAATGAGATCCGTAATGTTTGTAAGCGGAGTAACATAAAACACCGCCATAGTTCCTTTCCTCCTTTAGCTGTATTTTGGTATAAAAGCCGATTTAAACCGGAGTTAACCCGGACCCTGCGGCCTGTTGCCGCGTTGTACTCCTCTCCGGGAGTCAGCCTGTCTTTGCCGTCCGTCTTGCATTAGAAGATATTCAGGTAAACGCAGAGCCGTTTAAGGAATCGACTGTACTTTATCATATGTACAAGCCTTACTCGCGGTGAATTGGGGAAAGAGCCCTTTTAAAGCTTTCCTGTTGAATGTCCTTTTACTGTGATAAAATAATGCAATAGAAAAATGTCGGGCCCAAAAGGGGAACAGGGTATGAAGCTGGATCGGCTCATGGGAATCCTTATTGTCTTACTTAAAAATGAACGGATAAGCGCCCCCGTGCTGGCAGAAAAATTTGAGGTGAGCCGCCGCACCATAAGCCGGGATATTGAGGCCCTCTGCAAAGCAGGTATACCCATTGTGACAAGGCAGGGAGGAAACGGGGGAATCTCTATTTTGGAGGGCTACCGGCTGGATAAAAGCGTGCTCACTCAGGATGAGCTTTCCACTCTTGTAATTGCTATGAAGGGCCTTGGCACCGTAACGCAGGATACGGCGGTGCAAAGGATGCTGGAAAAGCTTTCACCGGGCAGGGATGCTGTGGTTTCCCTTAAGGAAAGCGTGGTTATTGATCTGGCATCTCATTATAAGGGCAGCCTTACCGAGAAAATTCATAAGATAAAAAGAGCTATCCAGGAAGAGCGGCTAATAACTTTTAACTACTTTTATGAAAAAGGAGAAAGCTCGCGGTGTATTGAGCCCTATTTTATTTCGTTTCAGTGGATGGCCTGGTATGTGTTCGGGTTTTGTTTGGAGCGTCAGGACTGGAGGCTTTTTAAATTGTCCAGGCTTTGGAACCTGGAGCTTGCCGAAGCCGGCTTTGTACCAAGAGACATACCCCCGGAAAAACGGGACTTCAGCGGAGGCTTTACGGATCATCTCAAGCTTGTGGCCCTTTTTGAACCCAGTGTCAAATACCAGCTGATTGACAGCTATGGGCCATGCTCGTTTACCGAAACAGAGGACGGAATGCTGCGCCTGGAGGTAGGCTTTACCAATAAAGGCTATACCTTGAGCTGGATCCTTAGCTTTGGCGACAAGGTTAAGGTGTTGGAACCCCCAACCCTGGCAGAGGAGGTAAAGCAGATTGCCAGAAGCATGGCCGCCCGTTACGAGCAGCTTTAAGTGACTATGCCCTTGACGGATCTCTCATAGGCAGGGTGAAAAAGACCTGTGGGTTCATAGAAGCGTTCACCGATGGATTCAAAGCCCAGGCGTGTCAGAAGCTTTTGGGATGCGGTATTGTGCGGGTGATGGCCTGCAATCAGCTTGGAGCCCCTCAAATTGTCAAAGAAATAACGGATCACACTGTCCGCCGCTTCAAAAGCATACCCTTTTCCCCAGAATTCTTTACGAAGGTGAAAGCCCAGCTCGTAGATTTTTTCTTCAGTCTGAAAGGGCCGCAGGCCGCAGCAGCCAATGAGCTGACCTTCATTAAGAGCAAAAAAGGGCCAGTACTGGACGCCGTATTCCCTTTGATTATGTATTTCTTTTATCAGTCGTTCATTTATTTCATTGCCGGTAAAGCTACCGCTTGCGCACAGGTAACGTGTTACCTCCGGGTCGCTCCACAGCTGTCCGGCCAGAGATAAATCCTCCTTTGTCCACTTTGAAAAGCCGATACGCCCGGTTGACATAAAAAAGGTTCTCATGCCTGTCCTCCAAAAGAATTCTTTGTAATGGTATCAGTAAAAGCATAGCACAATTAAAACACAATCAAAACTGAGCAGCCAGAAAAAAGAGGTAATGAGGTAATGACAAGTTAATTATTACTTGTTTTTTCCATTTAAAAAGTATGTTATGATCCAGGAAAGAGCTCCTGGCACCTGACAGACAAAGGGCTGCCTGCGTCCACAATGAGTTGCAGTACAGTGCATAAAGGAGAATAATGAAATGATACGATTCAATGACGGTTGGCAGTTCGCAAAGGGCGAGCCTGAATATTTTGTACCTGTGGCATTGCCTCATGACTGGCTCATCGAAGATACAAATAATCTTTATAAAAGCGGTTTGGGCTGGTATAAAAGGGAACTGGATACAGCCTTTCTGAAAGAAGGACAAAGGCTTTTTCTGCGCTTTGACGGGGTCTACATGGACAGCACCCTCTTTGTAAACGACAGGGAAGCGGGGCAGTGGAAATACGGCTATACCGCATTTGAGCTTGATATTACCGATTATATTCACAATGACGGCATGAATACCCTTCTTCTGAAGGTGGATTACAAGGCTCCCAGCGGCCGCTGGTACACCGGAGCGGGCATTTACAGGGATGTCTTTCTTAAGGTTAAAAATGCCTGCCATTTTGTTTCTGACGGCATTTATCTGTCAACGGAAAAGAGAGACGACGGCTGGCATTACCAGGTGGATGCCGAGGTGGAAACCCTCGGCCGTGCCTATGAGGTTCGCCATACCCTTTTAGGCAGTCAGGGTGAAATAGAAGCCTGGGATGTGGAAAATCCCAGACTTTATACCCTTCGTTCCGAGCTTTGGGTGGATGGGGAAGTAACGGATACGGAGGATACCCGCTTTGGTTTTCGTACCCTATCCTTTACAACCGATAAAGGCTTCTTCTTAAACGGACATCCTTTAAAGCTTAAGGGCGTGTGCCTTCACCACGATTTGGGCTTATTGGGAGCCGCTGTCCACCCCGACGCTATCCGGCGTCAGCTCACTTTAATGCGGGGTATGGGTGTTAACTCCCTTCGCATATCCCATAATCCGCCGGCCAAGGCTTTTATGGAGCTGGCAGATGAAATGGGTTTTCTGGTTGTGTCCGAAATACTTGATATGTGGCGTAATGCCAAGAACCCCTATGATTATGCCCGCTTCTTTGATGAATGGATTGAAAGGGATGCGGCCTCCTGGATCCGAAGAGACAGAAATCATCCTTCCGTTATTATGTGGAGTGTGGGCAACGAAATTCACGATACCCACATCGACGCGGCAGAAGGTGCCAAAACCCTTCGTTATCTTATGGATCTTGTAAGGAAGCACGACCCGAAGGGGCATGCGCCGGCGACCCTTTGCTCCAATTACATGCCCTGGGAAAACACCCAGAAATGTGCCGATATTATTAAACTCATGGGCTATAACTATGCTGAGTCTCTGTATGAAGCCCACCATGCCGTTCACCCCGACTGGATTATTTACGGAAGCGAGACCTGCTCCACCGTACAAAGCAGAGGTATTTATCATTTTCCCCTAAGTAAATCCATACTGGCCGACGATGATCTTCAATGCTCATCACTGGGCAACAGCTCCACAAGCTGGGGCGCAAGAAGTGTGGAAGCCTGCATCCGCACCGACCGGGATATCCCCTTTTCACTGGGGCAGTTTGTGTGGGCAGGACAGGACTATATTGGCGAGCCCACACCCTACCATACAAAGAACTCCTATTTGGGGCAGGTTGACACCGCAGGCTTCCCCAAGGATTCCTATTATGTTTTCAAGGCAGGCTGGACTAATTGGGAAAAGGAACCCATGGTTCATATTTTTCCCTATTGGGATTTCTCTCCGGGCCAAATAATTGATGTCCGGGTGTGCTCCAACGCCCCGCTAATCCAGCTTTTTTTAGATGATGAGAGCATAGGGACAGCAGAGCTGGGAGATTACTACATTGCCGATTTTCTCATTCCCTATAAATCCGGCAGGCTCCGCGCCGTGGCATACAGCCCGGAAGGAAGGATAATAGCCGAGGCCGTAAGAACCTCCTTTGGTGATGTGGCCTCCCTTCGGCTTGACAGGGAAACCTTCGGTGAATTGGATTTTGTGACCATTACGGCACTGGACCGCCAGGGCAACGCGGTTGAAAACGCCAATTGCCGGGTTCATGTAAAGGTAAGTGACGGTGCGCTTTTGGGTTTGGATAACGGGGATGCCACGGATTATGATCAGTACAGATCCGATAACCGCAGGCTCTTTAGCGGCAAGCTTTTAGCCGTCGTCCGTCGTCAGGAAGGCAAGACTCCCAAAATTGAAGCGGGACTGGATGATAAGGATATTCCTATACGGAAAATTGAGCTTACTGTAAGGGATTACACCATTAAAACCCAAATTTATCCACCCAATGCGACCTACCGGGATCTCCACTGGCGTTTGTCAGATGCAGCCGGCATAGACAGCCCGCTGGGTACCTTAACTGTTGACGGGGACGGTATGAGCGCCACCCTTGTAC
>JAEXPO010000086.1 GCA_023446675.1 Bacillota bacterium
AAGCTCGCGTAGGGTTTATACACCTATGCGCGCTTTTTTTGGTTTTCCCCTCCAATAAAACCGCCCTTATATCCGGCTTCAGGGGCACTATTTCAAGCAACAGAGGTATCTTTGAATCAACCGGGTGTAAAGTGAGAGCGGTTCAATATGGAGGGGAAAAAGATGAAACATATGAAAGCCCATGCCTCATCCTTGCTATCCGAGCGGGATAGCCGGTTATTTGAGCTTCTGGAAGAGTACAAGAAAAAAGGCGGCGATTTTGGGGAAGAAGCAAAGGAAGGCTTCCGTCAGGCTCTGGCTGAAAGGCTGGAGAACCCACCGAAGCCGGTGGATCAGGCTTAGAGGAAGATGCTTGGGCAAGGAGGGAACTCGTTGAGCAAGGAAAAATTTATTCAGGCATTGAGTGAGAATTCGCTTGATTTAATGCAAACAATACCTAAAAGCGACCTGCACAGCCATGCCGGGCGGGGCGGCACCATAGCCTATATTGAGAAGTGGGCTAATGTGAAAATCATGCCACCGGCAAAGCCCTTTGATTCCCTGCAGGAAATGAATCAGTGGCTGAACGACAATATAAAGATCCACTGTCCCGGTATCCCGGGCTATTTAAAAAGAATTGAAGCCGCGTTTGCACAGGCGAAAAAGGACACTATAAAAGTACTGGCGCTGAGCTATGGCATTGATGAAATAAAGCAGCTCGGCTCGCTGGATGACTTTATTCGCATCATGGACGGGCTGCATGCACGTTTTGCTCCGGACACCCGGTTTTTTCCGGACCTGGCATTAGGCTATATTCAGGATAAGGAGGCCGGGGAGGAGCGGCTGGATGAAATCTATTCAGCCAACTGGTTCAAGGGAATTGATATCTGTAATTATGCAAATACCTATACTCTTCAAGAGCTGAAAAAGGTTTGCGTAAAAGCCCGGGAAGCGGGCTTGCTGCTCAAAGCCCATATTGGGGAATTTGGCAGCGCAGACGACGTAATGCGCTATGGGGAGGAGCTGGAGCTGGATGAAATTCAGCATGGCATCGCCGCGGCGGATTCCCCACAAATCATGAGGTGGCTTGCACATCATAAAATACAGTTAAATGTATGTCCAACCAGCAATGTTATGTTAAAAAACTCACAAGGCTATGAAACCTATCAAATCCGCAAGCTGTTTGATTACGGTGTTCCGGTGACCATTAATTCCGATGACTTAATGATCTTTAACGCAACGGTCTCACAGGAATATTTTAATCTGTTCAATTCAGGGCTTATGACAGCCGAAGAGCTTGATATAATTCGTGAAACCGGACTTAAGCATAAGTATGAAAGCTGCTGAACCGAGGAATTCAAATCATTCAATGGCATAAAGGCCTTAAAGACAGAAAACGAATCAAGACATTTCCTGGACGACATCCGTTAATTGACGGGTGTCATTTTTTAGTTCAGCTTCATATTGACGTTTTTGGATTTGATGCCTATAATAAATATATCGAAACTCTTCGATTTGAGGTATTCTTATGGAAAACTATATGGAATATGTAAAAGTTTTTAAAGTGCTGGGTGACCCTAAAAGAGCTATGATCGTGGATATGCTCTCCTGTGGCGAGCTTTGCGCCTGCATGATTTTAGAAAAGTTTGAAATGTCCCAATCCACCCTGTCCCACCATATGAAGCTTTTATGCGAGTGCGGGCTTGTCAGGGGCAGGGAAGAAGGAAAATGGACGTACTATTCGCTAAACCCAATTTCCATCACCAACACGAAAAGGTTTTTTGACAGCATCACTTCGGATAAGGAAAACTGCATTTGCAAGGAAAATACAGTCTGCTTAAAAGGAAGTGATGAAAATGAGTGAGAAAAAATCCTGCTGCTCCTCCTCCAAGGGCGGCTGCTCCGGTAAATCCATTACATCCTATGACAAAAAGAAAAAATGGGTTAAGGGTGTTATTAAGCCTCCCAAAAAGGCTGCGACGGTGGTGTCAACAAGTCTCAGCTTTAAGGATATTCTGGGGATGTGGAAGGTGCGCTGGGGCATAGGCCGGATGGACTACAAGATAGATCCGGGACTTTATGCCGTGGGCAAGCCTGATAAGGCTTCACCCGTACTGGTGAGCGCGAATTACAAGCTGACCTTTGATACCCTGAGGAAGGAGCTCAAGGATCTGAATTGCTGGATTCTGATACTTGATACCAAGGGCATCAATGTGTGGTGTGCCGCAGGTAAAGGCACCTTCGGAACAAAAGAGCTGGTTTCACGCCTGTCAAAAACGGGACTGTCCGAGATTGTATCACACCGAAAGCTGATATTGCCTCAGCTGGGAGCGCCCGGCATAAGTGCCCATGAGGTAGCCAGACAAACGGGCTTTACAGTGGTTTACGGCCCTGTGAGAGCGGCGGATATAAAAGCGTTCCTCCAAGCCGGACTCAAGGCTACGGATGAAATGCGCAGAGTAAAATTTACTTTATTGGACAGGCTTGTCCTTACACCTGTGGAGCTGGTAGCTGCTGGAAAGCTGTCATTGAAGGTCTTTGGAGTACTGTTCCTCATAAACCTGTTTGCGGCAAGGCCCTTCGGAGTGGCTGACTTCATCGCGTATGGGGGTGCTGTGATAACAGGAGCCGTGCTGACGCCGGTTCTCCTTCCCTTTATACCCGGCCGTGCTTTCGCATGGAAGGGCTGGCTGCTTGGCCTTTGCTGGACAGCCGGGTTTGTATGGCTAAAGGGCTGGTTTGCCTCTGGCTTTTTGCTTCTTGCCATAGGCTATCTGCTGGTGCTGCCGTCTTTATCGGCGTATCTGGCTATGAATTTTACAGGCTCGTCAACCTACACTTCCTTTTCAGGTGTCATTAAGGAAATGAAAGGGGCGGCGCCCCTTATTGTGCTTTCAATCGCAGCGGGAATGGTGCTGTTATTGATAAAAAGCCTGTAGCTTAGTGAAGGAGGGCGTCTATGAAGCATAAGTATCTTAAAAATGTTGCTACTTTAAATCTGTCGGTTGAAAAATGCATGGGGTGCGGCAGATGCGCGGAGGTTTGCCCCCATGGCGTGTTTGGGGTGGATCAGAGAAAAGCGCGGATAAAAGACAAGGACCTTTGCATGGAGTGCGGCGCCTGTGCGATCAATTGTCCTGCAAAGGCCATCACTGTTGATGCCGGAGTAGGCTGCGCTTCCGCTGTGATTATGGGCTGGCTTACCGGGAGCGAACCCAGCTGTGATTGCTCAGGCGGCGGAGAATGCTGCTGAAAAACGCCATTGTGAAACCTTTGAATAAGACCCGCCAGGGGTATTCAAGAAAGGGGCAACAGCATGACAAAGATCGCATTTGTTTGTGTACACAACTCCTGCCGCAGTCAGATAGCTGAGGCGTTGGGGAAACACCTTGCCAATGGCGTGCTTGAGAGTTATTCAGCGGGAACGGAGACCAAACCTCAAATAAATGGGGATGCTGTTCGATTGATGAAGCAGCTTTACGGGATAGACATGGAAAAAACACAGCGTTCAAAGCTGCTTTCTGAAATACCCCCGGTTGATATTGTCGTTACGATGGGCTGTAACGTCAACTGTCCGCACCTGCCAAGCAGGCACCGGGAGGATTGGGGGCTTGAAGACCCGACAGGAAAAAGCGATGAAGAATTTATAAAAACAATTAAACAGATAGAAAACCATATCCTCCTGCTCAAAGAAAAATTAAATAACATTGCCCTTTGACCTGAAGATAGCCGAACGCGGATGCATAAAGGTGTTCGAGCATCAAAAGGATTTAAGCATTACTGCCGAATCAGCTGTATCAGCTTATTATGCTGCTCAAATGAATATACGCAAAAGACAGGTATTAGTCGAGCTCAACGGCAATGCGTTCACTGTTCAGGCCGGTGCCATGCAATGGACCTCGGGCCAGGTGGCGATGACCTCAGGTATAAAAGGCGTGGGAGATTTTCTCGGAAAAGCCATCGCATCCAAGGTTACAAAGGAATCCGCCATCAAGCCGGAATACAAGGGAACCGGCTTGGTTATGCTGGAGCCTACCTACAAGCATATTTTACTTGAAGAAATTTCCGAGTGGGGAGGCATGGTTTTGGAGGACGGGCTTTTCCTTGCCTGTGAATCCACAATAAAGCAAAGTGTGGTTGCCCGCTCAACACTTACCTCTGCTGTCGCCGGCAAAGAGGGATTATTTAATTTGTGCCTCACAGGCAACGGAATTGCCGTATTGGAAAGCCCGGTGCCAAGAAAAGAATTGATTGAATTTGAATTAAAGGATGATGAGGTTAAGATAGACGGCAGTTTGGCCATCGCCTGGTCAAATTCTCTTAAATTTACTGTGGAGCGCTCCTCTAAGTCATTAATTGGCTCTGCTGTTTCCGGAGAAGGCCTGGTTAATGTTTACAGAGGAACGGGTAAAATTCTCATAGCTCCCACGGAATAAGCCGTAAAAAGCTCTGAAATAGGATTGTTTAGTTAAAAAACTCCAAACGGGCAAGTTCATCTTCCTGTTTGGAGTTTTTTATCGTTGTCGATACAGTTCGTTATTGTTCTACTATTCTTTTGTGGGGCTATTGATTGATGCTTTGCCTGTATTCCGTGGGAGTTTGTCCTATTTTTAACGTAAACTGCTTTATAAAATAGGTATCATACCGAAATCCCACTGCCTCGGCAATCTCCGAAAGACTGAGATTGGTATGGGAAAGGG
>JAEXPO010000101.1 GCA_023446675.1 Bacillota bacterium
CCTTGCGAACCAGGCTGTTGCCCTCACCGGCCTCATTCCGGGCACTGACGCTGTCAATGGTTCCAGAAAGGGTTTCCAGAGTATTTTTAAGTGTAACCTCCGCCGTATCCCCCAGCTTCATGCCTGAGGCATCGGCGGAGCTGAAATAAACAGAGAGAACCATCTGAGAGGAATCCACTATATCCATGAGCCGGGTTCCGATTTGCACCGAATCTCCCTGCTCCACATAAAGACTTTTTACATCGCCTTCACCCGGTGACTTTACCTCCTGCTTTTCAAGCTCACTGAGGCTGTCATCATAGCTGTTCTGTGCTCTTTCAAGCGCAAGCTCGGCTCTGCTGACGCTGTTTTCCACATCACTGGCATCAACTCTGTAAAGAAGGTCTCCCTTTTTCAGCACATCCCCTTCTTCAAAAGGGGCTTCGAGCACCTCTCCCTTAACCAGGGAAGCAACCTGATAGGAATTGGCAGGCCTGACGGTGCCTGTCCCTTTTAAAACCACCGTTATATCCCTGTAGGCCACCGCTGCTTCCTCATAAGCCGTGCTTGCCCTTACGGCACCTCTTCCGGGCAGTAAGCGTCCGATTGCAAACAGAAGCACCAAAGCTGCCAGAACAATCATCCAAGGCCTTATCTTCCTTTTCTTTTTTCTCAGTCCGGTAGGCGTCCCGCTGTTATCACCCCCGGATTGCTTTTTTATGGGTACAGGAATGACAATACCGGGTTTTTTGTTTTTTTCTTCGCTCATGTAAGCTTTCCTTTCCTTGTTGTTCTAACTGCAGACTATTGAAAGATATTTACATATTCAAGCAATTATTAGCTGCATTGTCCGAAAAGATTCCTTACTATATGAACTTAATTAAACCACTTTTTGTCTGATTCTATTTTCTTTTTGTTATTTTACCTATTTCATCACCCCTTTCAATACGGGTTATTTACATTCGTACACTTTACCGAACCCGCTTTCCCCTCAGTCATAGCGAAGAGCGTCAATGGGATTGAGATAGGCTGCCTTTCGCGCCGGAAGGTAGCCAAACAGAATACCTATACCGGCAGATACTCCGAAAGCCATAATAACCGACCAGGTGGAAGGGGTTATGGACAAGTCCACAGCCATCATCAGCGACAGAATCATGGTTCCCGCTGAGGACAGCAGATAGCCTATCGCTATGCCAATCGTGCCGCCGATGGCGCTTGTTGTTCCCGCCTCAATGACAAACTGGAGCAGGATATTCCGGCGCTTGGCCCCCAGAGCTTTTCGTATTCCAATTTCCCGGGTGCGCTCGGAAACGGAAACCAGCATAATGTTCATGATGCCGATGCCTCCCACAAGAAGGGATATTCCGGCAATGACGGCCAAAACCGTAACAACAATATTCAGCATGCTTGTCATGGTGCTGAGCATTTCGGACAGGCTCATAATATTATAGGCGTCCGTGCTGCCGAAGGCCTTGTACAATACGGTGTTTACCGCGTCCTTGGATTCCTGTACCCTGTCCTCCGACACCATGGCAAAGGAATAGCTTGTTATGTTTCCTGTGCCCATAAGCTTGGCCGCCGTTGTATACGGCAGATAAACATAGTCGTCGCTGCTTCCTGCCGTACTGTCGGAGGCTTCGCTTACCACGCCGACAATTTTATAAAAATCGCCGTTAATTTTAAGCGTCTGGCCCAGGGCATTGCCGGAGAACCATTCCGTGGCAATGTAGCTGCCCACGGCACACACCTTGCTTCTGCTCAGATTATCTCCGTAGCCGATGAAGCGTCCGGCAGACATGGTGTACTTTTTCATTTCAAGGTAATCCTCGCCGATACCGGTGACGCTTGTGTCCTCCAGCTCTTGTGTTCCAAGCTTCACCACGGCCGACACGTTAACCGTGGGCGACATGGCGGAAAACAATTCCGGATTGTCATCCGAGATGGCATACATATCCTCCGTGGATACGCTTCGCGTGCTTCCCCTGCCTGTTACCGTCACGGTTATAAGATTGGTGCCCATGCTTTGGAAGCTGTCGGTCATATAGTTTTCCATGCCGTTTCCAAGGCCCACAATAACTATAACGGCGGCAACGCCGATAATAATGCCCAGCATGGTCAGGAAGGAGCGTGCCTTGCTGCTCAGTATGCTTTTAATTGCCAGCTTGAAGGTGCGGGTCAATTTCATAATGACATCGCCCCCTTAAGGGAATCCGGCGCATCTTCCCCGTGGGAAAGAGCAAGGTCCTCCACAACCCGGCCGTCCTGAAGGCGGATGATTCTTTGGGCCTGTTCGGCAATGGCATTGTCATGGGTAATGAGGACAATGGTGTTTCCGTCTCTGTGAAGCTCTTTTAACAGCTCCAGAACCTCTCTGCCCGTTTTTGAATCCAGAGCTCCCGTAGGCTCGTCCGCCAGTATGACCGACGGCTCTCCCGCAAGCGCCCGGGCAATGGATACCCTCTGCTGCTGACCGCCGGAAAGCTGATTGGGACGGCTTTTCACCTTCTCTAAAAGCCCTACCCGCTCCAGGGATTTCAGGGCCCGTCTGCGCATTTCGCCGTTGGATATGCCGGCATAAAACATGCTGAGCTCCACATTTTCCAGGACGCTGAGCTTGGGCAGAAGGTTGTACTGCTGAAAAATGAAGCCCACCATCCGGTTTCGGATAACCGCAAGCTCATTATCATTCATTTTGCCAACATCCTTGCCGTTGAGATAATACGCCCCGTGGGTGGGTACGTCCAGACAGCCGATGATATTCATGCAGGTGGATTTTCCTGAACCGGACTGGCCTACAATGGCGACAAACTCACCCTTGTCTATTTTGAAGGAAATAGCATCGGCAGCCCGCACAATGGTATCGCCCATTTCGTAGTATTTTGAAATATTTACAAATTCAATAAGAGACATGCCTACCAACCTCCTCCGATTCCGCCAGAGCTGCCTCCCTGAAAGTCGCTTCCACTAATACTTTCACCTCTTACCGCGGCAGGTCCGAAGCCGGACTGGGAAGTGGAAGGAACAACCTCGCTCATGACGGCGATAATATCCTCCGCCTGCAGCCCGTCAATAATCTCAATGTATTCCCCGTCGCTGATACCCGGTGTAACCTCTACATAGGCAAAGCCCTGGGGAACGCCTGTCTCCCCCTCAGCCTGACCGGCGGCGGCATCGGTTTTGACAAGGACACGGTTGCCCCGTGACAGCGCCTTTACCGGTATGGCAACAACGCCGGTTTTGGAAGAAACGGTGATATTGGCCTGTACGTTCATCCCCGGAAGCAGGCCCTCGGTTTCGTCAATACGAATGGTAACAGGATAGGAAGTAACCCCATTGGCAGTGGTTCCGTTGATATTAACCTTGGTCACGCTGCCCTCATAAACCTTATCCGGCAGGGCTTCCACCGTTACATTAACCTTCTGTCCCACCTGGACCTGGAATATATCAAGCTCATCCACATTGAGGGTCATGGTGAGATAGGAAAGGTCGAATATGGTGCAAAGCGCCTTGCCCGCCTCCAGAGTATCGCCCTCCTTGTAGTTCTTTTCAATGATGGTTCCTGCAATGGGGGATTTGATAGTGTAGTCCTGAAGCTGGTCGTATTTATTTTGCAGGGACAGCTCGGCATCACGCAATTGTCCTGCGCTGTTAGCCGCATCGTTTTCCAGAGTGTCGCTTGAAAGCGTGACGACAACCTGGTTCTTCTGCACCTTGTCTCCCTCTTTGGCATTAAGGGCGGACACCTCACCCGAAACAGCGGCTGTCACAGTGCCTTCACCCTTATAGGAAAAGGTGCCGCTTCCATTGCTTCCAATATTTGCCACAACGGCAGATGCCGACTCACCTGCGGCTATTCCGCCGGGATTGGACACATCGATGGTTACCTGCCGTACAAGCACATTTCCATCCAGGCGTTCCACCACGGAGCTGATTTTCGTTACTGTTCCGTTGAGTACCTCCAGGGAGCTGTCCAAAGTGACCTGGGCGCTTTGTCCCACCGTAAAGCCTGAAGCGGCATCGCCGCCAAAGGGAACCACAAGGCTCATAACGGCACTGTTTCTTATTCTGGCAAGGGTTTGCCCCGCCGTTACCCTGTCACCGGCTTCAACAAGCAGCTCAATGATTTCTCCTGCTTCGTCGGCCTTCACCTTTAAATCCTCCAGGGTTTTCAGCTTCTGCTCATAGCTGCGGCTGCTTTGAGCGAGGGACAGCTCGGCCTGCTCAATACTTGTGGCCACATTGGAGCTCTCAACCTCATAAAGAATGGTGTCCTTCTCAACAATCGTCCCCTCCTCAAACGGAGCCTGGAGGATGTCCCCGGATATGAGGGTGGTAACGGTGTAGGAATCGGCAGGCTTAAGACTGCCCGTTCCGCTGAGGCTGAGAATGATATCCCGCGCTCCCACCGTATAATCGCTGTAGCTGCCGTTTACCTGAACGGCTCTTCCCCCTCCGGCTCTTAGCATGTTAAACCCAACAGCCCCAATAAGAACAATGGCTATAGCGGAAATAATAATTCCTTTTTTGCTTTTTTTCTTTTTTATTGTGGAATGACCGCCCTGTCCTGTTTCAATAAGTTCCCCTTTTATCCCGTCCGTACCTTCCGTCCCGGACAGGTTATTTCTGCTGCTTTTATTACGTAGCATATAAAAACCTCCTCGTATTCCATAAGCAAATAATAAATGACAATTATGAACTCACTTTAAACTGAGTTCATATAAAAGCCTTATGATTAATTCTGTTGAGAGACGAATAACATGAAGTTCTTGCGTCATAGCGCTTTCGTCTTTTAGAATACGACCCCCGGCTCATGACTCTTCAATTTGCAACTTGACTTAATTGAGCTCATGATTAGCTTGAGGTGTATGAACAGGTGGAAAATGGTATACTGAAAAAAGAGGTAAAGAGGTGCGGTATGTTTACTGTTTTGGTTGCAGAAGATGATACGCGGCTCCGGCAGTTATTTTGTGCGGTGCTTGAGAGAAGCGGGTACAGCGCTGTTCCCGCCAAAGACGGGAAGGAAGCCCTGGATATTCTGGACAAGGGCTACATCGATTTGATAGTGTCCGATATCATGATGCCTCACATTGATGGGTACGAGCTGACAAAGTCCCTTCGGGATGCGGGCTATGTACTTCCCATACTTATGGTTACCGCCAAAGAGCAGTTTGATGATAAGCAAAAAGGGTTTTTGGCGGGTACGGACGACTATATGGTAAAGCCTATTGACGTCAATGAGATGGTTCTTCGTGTTGGTGCACTTCTTCGCCGCTCCAAAATTGCCAATGAGCACAAAATCATTTGGGGAGGAACAGTTCTCGATTACGATACTCTCACCGTCACCTCGGAGGACGATCGTGTCCTGCTTCCTCAAAAGGAGTTTTATGTTCTTTTTAAGCTCCTCTCCTACCCAAATAAAATTTTTACCCGCCAGCAGATCATGGATGAAATATGGGGGATGGATTCCGAATCCGACGAACGAACAGTGGATGTTCATGTCAACCGTCTGAGGGAAAAGTTTAAAAGCAGCCGGGATTTTGAGATCGTTACGGTAAGAGGTTTAGGGTATAAGGCGGTGAAGCATGGATAAAAGGCACGGAATTGGTATTGGGTTCATCTTTGTATTGGTCACTTTCGGCATTATGTTCTTTTCAGTGCTGTTTATAGGCTTTTGCGCATCCCTCCTTCTTCATTTCGACAAGGTGAATTTCAAAGGGCCCAACCCCCTCTATCCCTTAATGATCTTCCTGCTTCTGAGTGTCCTTATCGGTACTGGAACCTCCTTCATTGTAAGCCGCATGATCCTCAGGCCTATTCTTAAAATAAGTGAAAAAACCAAGCAGGTTGCCACGGGTGATTTTACAGTAAAGCTCAGCGAAAGGCATAACGTAAGAGAATTAAGCGAATTTTACCAGAATTTTAATGTTATGGTAAAAGAATTAGCAAGTATCGAAACATTGCGCTCGGATTTTGTTGTTAATGTCTCCCATGAATTTAAAACGCCCATTGCATCAATCGAGGGCTACGCCACCCTTTTGCAGGATGAAACCCTCTCCGCCGCTGAACGCAGGGAGTATGCCAAAATGATTATCGACAGCTCTAAGCAGCTGTCTTCACTGACAGGCAATATCCTCAGGCTTTCCAAGCTTGAAAACCAGGAAAGCATCCCCGATAAGGAACTCTTTCGCCTGGATGAGCAAATACGGCAGGCTATTCTTATACTGGAGCCCCAATGGACAGATAAGGATCTGCTGCTTGATATTATTCTCGAGAAGGCTGAGTACCGGGGAAATCCACAGCTCATGCTCCAGGTGTGGCTTAATATTATTGGGAATGCCGTCAAATTTACACCGCCAAAGGGCGAGATAACCGTCTTGCTTACGAAAATCGGCAGTACTATCTGCGTTACGGTGACAGATAACGGCATTGGTATGCCGGAAGAGGTGCAGCGCCACATTTTCGACAAGTTCTACCAGGGGGATTCAGCAAGGTCCGAAGGCGGCAATGGGCTGGGGCTTGCCCTGGCAAAGCGCATTGTAAGCTTGAGCGACGGGGAAATCGAGGTTCAAAGCAAGCCGGGGGCAGGCTCCACCTTTAAAGTATTTCTGAAGGCATAAGAAAAAGATTAAGTGCTGTTTATTTGGGAATGGCTAACAGATAAAAAACGCTGAGGTGCAAATTATTATCCATTTGCACCTCAGCGTTTTAATAAAATACATTGAAGACGCTCTGCTTTTATACTACGGCATATTCGCCTTCCTCGGCATGGACCAGAGCATTTTTAGCACCTGACGGTCCGTCATATACCACCTTGCCGTCCTCCAGGCGTATGATGCGCTTGGCGGTGTTGGCAATGGCATTGTCGTGGGTGATAAGAACGATGGTATTGCCATCCTGGTTCAATTCCTGGAGGAAAAGCAGCACATCACGGCCTGTCTTGGAATCCAGAGCACCCGTGGGTTCGTCGGCCAGAATAATGGAGGGCTGCCCCGCCAGCGCCCTGGCAATGGACACACGCTGCTGCTGGCCGCCGGAGAGCTGGGTAGGCCGGTTTTTGGCTTTTTCCATTAGTCCCACTCTTTTCAGTGCTTTTTCTGTCATTGCCTTTCTCTCCGCAGTATTCTTTCCGCTGTAAAGCAGGGGCAGCTCCACATTTTCAAACACCGTCAGCCGTGGAATCAGGTTGTATTGCTGGAAAACAAAGCCCAGCATTTTATTTCGCACGTCAGCCAGGGCGTCGTCCCGCATGGTGCTCACATCCACTCCGTTCAGAAAGTACTGTCCCTTGGTGGGGACGTCCAGACAGCCAATGATGTTCATACAGGTGGATTTACCCGATCCTGACTGACCCACAATAGCCACAAACTCCCCTTTGTTTATATGGAGGCTCACACCGTCCATTGCCCGAACCTCCGTGTCACCCATGGCATAAATCTTATAAATATCCTTAAGCTCAATCATGCAACTCTACCTCCGCAAATACTACAATTAACTGTTAACCTTTGCTTTTTCATCCTTTGTGCAAAAAAGCTCCCCCTTTTAATCAGCGCAGGATAATGGCAATTACCTTGCCGCCGTTGGCTGACGGTCTGTCCAGATAGACGCTGATAGATCGGTATGTGGCTCCCTTGGTAAGGTCGCTGATATTAAGGGTTTGAACCGTTCCGCTGTCGCTTACCCGGTAAACCGCCACATCCTCATGGAAGGTATAGACGGTTTCGTTAATGCGTATTCTGGAAGCGTCCACCGCATCAATAACAGTGGAGGTCGCCGCAGGCTGCAGGGAGTAGTCCAGTCCGGCTGCCTGATTGCCATTCATTCTCACTCTTACAACGGTATTGAGATTAACCCCCAGATTGGCGCCGGAGAGAGTATAGGTCTGCCCCTCAATCAGAAGAGTAAGGGTATCGGAGGTGCCGCTTGTCTCACTGTTCAGATTGCTTTTAATTCCTGTTACAAGGCCATAGCGGATATTGGTTCCCTTGGCATCATCCACTAACAGAATATCCACGTCCTGGAAATCCCCGGTTCGACGGACATATTTCACACGGCCTGCCTCCAGTGTCCCCGAAGGAATATCCGAAAATCGGATGATCGTGGCCTGAATTTCGCTGCTGTAGGTATTGGTAATGTTAAAGACCACCGCGTCGCTTGCCACATAGGCCTCGTTAAGCTTTCTGTCGGCCTGGCTCACCCGGTAGCTGTCGCTTGTATTATTATCAACCTTGGTAAGCTTCACAGTATCATAATCGGTTCCCTTTGATACCGTATCATAAAGTACCAGGGAGCCCCTGTAAAGGCTTGAAAGACTTCCGTACAAATAATAGGTGGCCTTGGCCCCGTCAACATGGAGAAGCGTTACATAATTGTAGGCTGTTCCGTAATCGGAGGCTTCCTCGGAGTTTTTGCTGAAGACCTGAAGCACCAGGGCATAGTTTCCGTAATCGGAGGTTTTGGAGGATACGATGTCCACAGCAGTGCCGTCGCTTCCAAGAATAACCTTTACCGTATCCCCCACTTCAATACCTCCGCTGGCCGTCAGCTTGGAAACGGGAAATCGGCTGTCCAGAACATAATTATTGCCGTCAATATCCAAAGATTTTGGTGAAATTTTATTGGGCAGGATGGCGGTTACCGAGCCGGACACGGCATCATTGTATACCAGAACGTAACCGTAGCCGCCCCACAAATCCGTTACCTCATAAACCACATCGTCAGACTCTATTTGAGAGGCGTCAATGGTCTTTCCTCCTCTGTCGATGGCCTTGCCCGCATAGCGCACCGCAAGCTGGGTGTCGGAGTAATCCCCTGTAATAATGGACGGCTCGGAATAGATGGGATCAAATAAAACGGCATAGGAAGAGCCGTCGCGGTTTTTGCCCTGAACCAGTGAGGCATTGGCTTTAATGGAGCTAAGCACCTCGCTGTAGGTGGCGGCTTTACCTGCGTAATAATAGGTTGTATCGGAAGGAAGGGTCAAAACCTCACCGTTATTGGTGTAAACCTTACCCGATGAGACGCTTAAAAGAGAGAGCTCCGTAAAGGAGGCGTCAGAAAGCGCCAAGCTCACAACCGAGC
>JAEXPO010000219.1 GCA_023446675.1 Bacillota bacterium
GGATAGTGTTGCCCGCAATAGCCTGGAGAAGCTATTCGGAAGCAAGGATGATTTCAATGGAGAAGCCTTTTCTCCCAGCTTCACCGGCCTTTCCGACGGAGGCCTTAAAGGGTCGGGAACCTATCAAAGCTGGCTTGACGGCCTCACCCGTGATGAAATTCATGAAGGCGCCATACGTGTGGTTGCCTCTGAAATTGCGGAGGAGTTTGGCATGACCACTCCCGGCATTGTAGACACTCCGCTGGCTCCCAATATGGAAATGTTCTCCGTTAGTAACGGAATTCTCCGCTATAATGAGGATTTCGTCATGGAGCTCTCCGACAGCACCGGTGCCGATGCCGTTATTGGCGTTATCGCCCATGAAATGGGCCATAAGCTCACCGACGAGCTAATAGGAAACCAAAACCTTTCCAATTGGCAGCAGGAGCTGTGTGCCGACACCATTGCAGGGGTATCCCTTGCCCGGGCCGGAATGGATCCCCAGGGACTGGAGGAATTCTTCCGGACTCAGTGCGGGGAGGGCTCCGATAGCCATCCTCATGCCCAGCTTCGGATTGAATACCTTATGAAGGGCTATGAATGGGGCGTTGAGCATAAGGAAGAGGACTTCCGGGTTCATTCGCTGCGTGAATTCTTTGATACCGCCGTTCTTCCTCAATCCTCGGATTATTCTTACGAAGCATACCTCCAAAAGGATATAAATGACATCAATTACTTAGACAATTTGAAGTCCTTAACCGATACCGAAACCTTTAATTATACAAGCTTTGATGAAGTGAATACCTCCATCCCGCTGAACTGGGATCAATACGGCAATGTTTCCGAAGTGCTCCATGTGCTTGACACCAACGACGATGGTGTGGCGGATACCCTGATCTACGCCCAGGACCAGGATCTGGACGGCTTCCAGGAGGTTATGTCCGTGGTAATGGATTCCAACGCAAATGGCGTGCTGGATGAAGGGGATACCCTGTTTACCGGAGATGGCAATGGAATGATCCAAACAGATATCTAAAAAGTGATGAAGCAGCACATGGCAATGAAGCAGCACATGGCAATGAAGCAGCATGATGGTGATGAAAATAGCATAGTGGTGAATTAATTAAATGCCAGACAGGGAGTTGAGTGCTTATGCAGGGGGGACCAATACCCACAGGGGGAGCCAATTTTGGTACGTTTGCCCTCATTAACGGAGCCATTAACGCAGTTACTCAAATCGGTCTTGAGGTAGCGCGTGAGAAATTTCAGGCTAAGCAGGCCGATTTGATGCGAACCTTCCAGCAGGAGCAGGAAGAAAAACGGCTGACCTTTCAGCTTCAGGAAGGCATAAAAAGCAGAGAAGCCCAAAGGGAAACAGCGTTCCTGAACGCCAAAAACCAACGGGACATTGCCTTGCTTAACGCGGAGAACCAGCGGCATCTGGCTTCGCTGAATAATGAAAATCAGAAAAGGCTTGCCGTAGATGGCGCTGAACGGCGTTTTGCCCTGGACAACTTCCCGCTGTACATACGTAAATGGTCCTCGGCGGAATCCCTGAAGCATGTGGATTTTCTGCCTGTAAAAATTGTTCTTGCTCCGCCCACTGTTACAGAAAGCGGCAAGAGCTTCAGCGGCTGTGAGGAGTTTCTTACCTCCGCTATCACTCAATTTCTTCAAAACAATCTTCCCAAGCAATACTACGAATTTCTCGGAGGAGCGTGGCGGGATGACCGCTTTAAAGGGCAGGCCGCCTATAAGCGAATTTTTGAGGAGTTTTGTGATGAGCCGTTTCTAATTATAGACTGCGCTGTTTCCCGGGATACCTATTTCACCTTCCGTTTATGCTTTTGGCAGCCCGGAAGCCCTACCTATGAAACCTTTCAGCTCATTGAGAACTGGGATGTGCGCGATCTTTTGCAGCATTCGGCCAGAAACCGTGCCAAAGCCTTCTACACAGAGTATGTAGAGCCTCTCCAGAGCTCCGGGAAATCCGTTGAAAAGCTGTTCCCTGAACGCATGACCAACAACCTTGCGTATCACAAGGAAACCTTTTTAGCCCAGAATCTAGGAGAAAGCCAGGCTAAAACGGTTAAATACCAGCTGGATTCCGCCGACTATGGGGAATGTCTGAGGGTGTTTTCCTCCTTGTGTGCTTTAATAACGGGAACCATTGTGGATACCTATCAAATGGCTGCCGGTGTTTCAGAAAAGTCTGCCATCCTTCCCGTGATGCCCAGGGAGGTAAACCGGTTTCCTGAAACAGAGGATCTTCCGGTAAAATCACTGGTTTCCCACTGGATTCTTAACGAATACGAGCAGCTGGCCTTAAGCAACGCCGCCAACAACGCCTCTGCCCGCAGTCCCGGCACTACCCTCGGCTCAGCCTCCCGCACTACCTCCGACACCACCCCCGGGACTACCCCCGAGAACGTCCTGAACACCGGCTTGAACGCCGGTACCACTGTTAATTTAATCGCCTCCCTGGCCTCAGTTATGCTGGAGCTGGATAACCCCAAATTAAAAAGCCGTGCCTTTAGCTTGTTAAGCCGTTCCTGGGAAGCCTGGTGCTGTTCTCTGGGGCTTAGCCTGGAAGAATTGGGGAAGGTGCTTCATTCCCGGAAGGATTATGATGCACTGCTGGATATACTTAAAGAAGATAAAGCCGCACTGGCCGAATTAAACCGCATTTACACCCTTTATGACAAAACCATGCGTTTAGGCCGCAACCGTGAGCTTGTAAAGCTTGCCGGAGCGGTAGGCTTTGAGCCGGGAGGGCAAAAGGCATGAAATGCGCTGAATGCCTGTATAGAAAAAAATGCGAGCTTAATACCCCGGAGGCGCTGGATAAAGCCTTGGCTGACAATAGGGATATGCTTGCGAAAATATGCACCGCCAGTACCCCTCGCTTTGTTGACGAGGATGGCCTGGAAAACGGCTTTAAAATAAAGCTCGACATGCTTTACGATGTTATGGCGGTTATATATACCGTGCCCATGTCCGAGTATATGCCCACGGCAGGAACAGAGAGCTTTGAGGAGGACAGAAAACGCTTCCAGATTTACCAGCATATTAAAAATGCAACCTATAAGCGCTGCATTCAGCAGGCCAACATGAGAACCCTCACCCTGGGAAGAGCCTCCTGCGGCTTTGTGGGAGAATATTCCTCGGGAAAATCCTCCTTTTTAAATGCGGAGGTTTTTAAAGGCAGTCTTCTCCCTGTGGGAATCGATAAAACCACCTCCATTCCCACCTACATCTTCTCAGGCTGGAATGACAAGCTGGTTTATGAGAACATGAGGGGCAATATTCATATTTCCGGCGGCCTGGATTCCCTGAGGGTTATCGCCCATTCCTCCAAGCCGGAGGAATGCCCCTGCTCATTTCCCTGGAATGCCGTTATAAAGCGTATCTTCTGCTTCTCGTCTAAGCTTAAGCTTAACCATGATGTTGTGTTTGTGGATTTGCCGGGGTACTCGGCCACATCCGATGATAACGCATCCATGTCGGAGGCCGTGGAGGGCTGTGACAAAATTATGTACTTCAAGCCCGTACAGAGCGGCGGTTTAAATGAAAAGGATCTTGAATACCTGAAAAACGTAAACGGCAAGGATGTTTTAATTGTGCTGTCCAAAGCGGACAGGAAAAGCCCTGCCGATTGCCTGAAAACACTTGAAGCGGTGAAAGCCACCTTAAGCCATGAGGAGCTTGATGTAAAGGAGGTAGTCCTTTATACCACCTTTCCGGAGAAGTTTGACTTTGATCCCGGCTTTCGAAAGCTCCTGCAGGGTTGGCTTAAAACGGCGGACGACTTTATGTTTGATACTACGGCTGTGGACGATGATCTGGATTTTGCCCGTATGATGCTTGCCAAATACCATAAGGAGTACCAGGAATACGGTGAGGACATAACCTCCAAGCTGGATCTGTTTGAAAAGGCTTTTGCCGTCTTTATTGGGGATAAAGCCCTGGACGACGCCTTCTTTGATACCTGGAAGCGCATCAACAAGGACGTGGCCGACAGCAGCGGCAAGTACATGGAGTACCATTTGTTCACCGCAAACGACTTTCGCTTTGTGGATTACATTAAAGCCAACTCGGAACGTGCGGCAAGCTATTACCAGTCCGATGTTTACGACAGTAATTTTAATCACAGCTACCAGCTTGCCATTCTCAATATGACGGTAAGGTATCTCTATATGACGGCCCTGATAACCCATGTAAACCGCTCTCCCGACAGCAATTACGAGGAGGCCTGTGAGTCTGTTGACAAAATGAAGCAGGATTATGCCACGGTAAGAGGCAATCTTGAAGGGCTATCCGAGGTGTATGGCGCCGTCTTCAATATGCTGAGGTACCAGTTTAGCGCCATTGCGGGGGATGTGGATCTGGCCTATGAGGGAATCGTTAAATCCTATTCGGAGCTGGTGGCTTACGCAAAAAAATACGAGCAAAGGTGGTTCTAAGCTATGATTAAAGAGCTGCATCCAATGAAGAACAACGAGATGAAAATAATATGGGATTTTATTCATGATGTGGATGAATCTGTTTCAGCAAGCCTGTTTGCTTTAAATTCGGATCGTGTCAATGAGGCGCTGAATTTGCTTCGTAAAACCGATGAGCAATTTACCGACGACTCAAATCCCATAAAGGTTGCCATTGCAGGCAGGATGAAAGCCGGAAAGTCCATGCTGGCCGATGTTCTGTTTTTTGGCGGAGACGGCGTGCTGAACTCGGATACCACCCCCGCCACCGCAAACATTACCTACATCCATTACGCTGACGAAGAGCATCAGGAAGGCGCGGAAATCACCTTCCTGAATCAGAGCGAGGTTATGGAAATGGAAAATTACCTTACCCGGCAGAGTGAGGATGGCGAAAGCGACGACGACAACCTTGTAGACAGCCTTCGCCTGAAGGCAACCCGTGAAAGGCTTGGCAGCATCAACCGCGACCCTGGAAAAAAGGCCGCGCTGCTTGGGAAAACCCGGCAGGTCTCCCTGGCCGATTTAAAGGCCTACAGCGACACCGGCGGGGAATTTGCGGATTATGTCAATCAAATTGATGTGTATATCAAGGATCCGCGCCTTAAGGATCTCACAATTGTGGACACACCGGGACTGGGGGATCCTGTAGTTTCCCGGGGACAAAAAGCCCGTGACGAATACCGAACCTCCAATGTTGTGTTCTACCTCTCTGCCGCGGGCCATTTTATGGACATGGTTGATGCCCAGGAATATACCAACATGAAGCGTGCCGGGTGTGAAAACATTGTTGTTATTATGTCCCGGTTTGACGAAGTCTTTGAGGCAGACAGTGAGGAGCCGGAGGACGGCGGCTTTGCCGATACCCTCACCTTTATTCAGCTTGCGGATGCGGGCTGCAAGCGCATTAAGGCGGCCCTTGAAGGTGCCGGGCTAAGGTATGAGCCTATGCCGGTTATTCCCGTTTGCGCCCTGGGGGCCAAGCTTGCCGGCCATACCCTTGAAACGGACGATGGCTTCTACAGAAACAGGCTGAGTGACCTTTTCAGAGATTGGAGCGACAAAGAGGCCGTGTATCGGCTGTCCGGCATGAAGGATATTGGGGAGGAAGTGGAACGTGTTCGTTCCGGGAAAAAGCAAATATGGGAGCAGTCCAGAAAAAGCGCCTTTGATGCCTGCCGCCTGCAAGCCGATGCACTTTACAATTCCTTAAAAAGCCGCATTGAGAATGAAATTAAAATAAGGCAAAAGCTTCTGAGTAACCCGGAAGAGGCCCAAAAAGCAGGCTCTGAGCTGGCTTCCTTCGGTAATTCGGTTAAATCAAGATTAAACAACTGCCTGAGTCAGATCCGTTCCGATTTTATCAATACCGAATGCGCCAAGCTTACCCGGGAAATACAGCTCCGTGCCAGAGAAGCAAAAAGCGGTATTGATGACGGCAGAACGCCTGAAGCCATTAACGGAAGCTATGAGCTGGTATTTAAAAATTCCGTTGAGGATTTGTTTATTGACGGCATTAAATCCCGGATGCGCTTTGAAAAGGAAAACGCCGCCTTCGGAAGGCTCTTTGAATTTTTCAGGGAGCAGTTAAGGACGGTTCCTGTTCCCATGGCCATTTCCTCCACCGGGGGCCTTTTGAACTATGTGCTTAATCCGTTATTTGATTTATTTGAGGCGGAAATCCGTAATCATTTTGAGGCGGCAATAAGTAAGGGTCTGCCTTACAGTAATGTCCACAAGGTTTTATCCGATTCCTACTATACGGTTCGCCTGTGGTCGCCGGATTTTAAATTTAAAGCAAACCCCGGCAAGGGCCGTTCACAAAAGAACAGCGACGCCAAATCCCGGTGTAAGGGAGCCATTGATGAAGCCGTTAAAAAGCTCATTGACGCGGTTGACTTTTTCAGTGCCACCAGCATGGGGGATTTGTTCGACGGTATTAAGAAGGCCCTCATAAACAGCCTGGATATCTCTCTGGATGAAATGTCCCTCCGAATAGCTCAAAGGGATGCTAAGACCGTTCAGGCAGAAATTAGCATGATGGACGAGATACTCCGCAAAGTAACAGCCTTGTCTGCCGTGACAGCCAATGTCCCGGTGAAAGACGGTGAAGCCCTATGAAGGATGCCGGTGACCAGGAGCTTTTAATGCTTATTTCAGAATTTTTACGGCATAAAGGTGTTGAAGTAGAGGCAGGGGCGCTTCAATCCCTGCCTGCGGCACTTGACGCCCTTACAAAAGCCCCCCGCAGGAAAGGCGAGGCCTCGGCGGAAGCTCAGATACGCCATCTTATGAACAAAACCCTGGCTTCCGTTGAAGCCTTATGTGACGATCAGCCGTTTAATCATTTTGATGAAATTATAAAACGAGTGGATGAGGCCATGGCCGCTCTGGCAAAGGAGGCGTAAATAAGCAATGGCCTTAGGTGATAAAATCCACAAAAGTATGGTAAATTTAATCTCCTGCATATCCGATAAATATAGAAAGCTGTTTAAAAGAAATACTTGGAAGCCTTCACCCCATAAAGTGGGGGAGACGCCTGCTCAGGCTGAGGCCTATAACCGCCGGGAGGCTGCCAGGGCGCTTAAAATTATAATGTCCATCCCTGTGGATTCGCCTCTTTACCCGGAGGATCCGGAAGCGCTTTTGGAACAAATCTGGCAGGAGCGGGAAGAAAACGCACGAAAGGCCGCATGGAAAAACGCTGGCCTTCGCTGTAAAAACAGCCTGAAAACCTTACGTCAATATGCTGCTGAGAAAAACATGCCCCGTGTCCGCAATGCCATTGCGTTTATATGGAAGGATTTTCGCTAATCCTATGGACCGGCATAGCCAGCACTTTGAATAACAATATATATAATTATTGCAAACGAAAGAGAGCTTTACCATGGATAATGTTAATATCCAAAAAGAGATGAGAACCGCAATTAAAAAAGGTGATCTGGAACAGGTTATACTGCTGACATCCAATAATAAAGAGGTTTTAGCTTTAAATACACCATTTGGCTCATGGCTGCATGTTGCGGCATCCTTTGGAAAATTGGATATTGTTAAATACCTTATTTCCTCTGGTTTAGATGTAAACGGGAGAAGCGGAGTTTTCGGTGGAGCGGCAATTAAAGAGGCAGCAAGCGACGGCCATTTAGAAGTCGTAAGCTATTTAATTGAGCAGGGTTCTGAGCTGGATGTTAGCGATTCTCAAAGAAATCCATTGTTCGGAGCTATTTATGGCGGGCATATGGAGATTGTCAAATTGCTTATCGCTAAGGGCATTGATGTGAGTGTCAAATACACAGGAAGCTCTATGACAAACATGGACGCCTATGCGTTTGCACTGGAAAGAGGGCAAACGGCTATTGCTGAAATACTGAAAGCAGCAGGTTCCCAGAATTAAAATGTCTTTCTGCTTAAGTCTTTTCTGCTTAAGATAACATTGTTATCAATTTAACAAACTATGTAATGTTCATGTAATGCTCATGCACCATTATAATATTATAAATACTATAAAATGATGGCCGCTGTTCGTTAGCCTTACATTTATCAAACGAGAAACCTTAAGACACCTTGCCATAATTACCCACAACACATATAATAGACCTTAGGGGAAAACAGAATAGCGTCGCCGTGACCCGAAAGTGTCGCAACCACTTCCGGGCCCATGAAGGTGTAGGAGCACCCACGTACAGCGTTACGCTGCCACAGCGACATGCTTTATTTTAAAGCATTCCAATCGCTTTTGCAACGACCAAGCTCGCGTAGGGTTTTTCACCTATGCGTGCTTTTTTGTTTTCCCCTCCTTAAAAACGTATTGCCGGACAGGCCGGAAAGGGGCTTATGCAGCCGACCTTCGGTTCATGCCGGGATAACCATCTTTCAAGGAGGGGAAAAATATGAGAAACAGAAAAGACCACATTGTTCCGTTCATGTCCAGGGACGACAGAAAGCTCTTTGATCTGGTTGAGGACTACAAGCAAAACGGAGGAACCTTTGGAGAGGAGGCTCAGGCGGCGTTCCGGTCGGTTTTGGCTGAAAAGCTTAGGAACCCGCCCAAAGCCGATCCGGTCGAAACGGCGGAGGCCTACAGGGCCTTTCTCCTGCGCCTTCTGGAATTTGCCACCGCCCCCGGCCCCAGGCTCAAAAAGCCCTACCGGCCCGTAAGCCCAAGGACCCAGGTGAAAATACGGCTGCCGAAAAGGCCGGGTGAAAAGTGGCGCTAAGAGCACAACGCACTCTAAACAAAAGGCAAAGCAAAAAGGTTCATGCAATACTGAACAAAACGGTTTTTGCGCCAACTAAAGTCGAACCGCTGTTTACAAAATAGTAATTCGAGGCAGTATCTAAAACAAGCTGGCCGGTCCACGTAATGGTGCCGAACTGGCTGCTGAATATTCCGGTAGGAGGCACATCGCTGGTTGCCGAGGGGATATTTACATTTCCGGTGATGTACGAATTCGTAATCTCAGAGTATACAGCCGCTGTAACCGTTCCGCTTGATCTGCAATCCACCATGCGCTGAATTCTCATACCATTGTGATTGACTACATTTATACGGCTGTTGTAAAAATAGGAGTTAAGCTGGCCCATTTGCGGATCCGTCAGCGATTGAATAATGCTTCCCACAACATTTGTATTCAAAAGCTGAAACTCTATGGTGGTGAAAGGATCCACCGGATCCGTGTTTTCAAAAATGATGCTTCCGCTGATAATTGCACCATCGGTATAGTTGGTATGCGTGCTGACAGATGTTCCGCTGTCAAAGGTGCCTACAACCGTTACCGGACGCGCTTGGAAGGCGGGGCCCTGTGCATTGTATACAGCCTCTGCCGATGTATTGGTTTGTACGGTGATATTTCTGGGAACAGACGATGCGAAATTAGCCAGCGACGCGTCACCAAGCACCCATGGCCCCAGTCCGAGAAGCTGTACATGCCTTGCGGGCGGTATTACAATATCCTCATTAAACGCAGAGTTTGCCGCGATCAAAATGATACAGCGGGCCCGCATGCCGTACGTATTGGCAAAGGTACTTGTGGTTGCGGCAGTAACGGCGCTTTGAAGAGAGTTAAACGGATCGGAGGGTGTCCCGCTTCCAGGTCCCGGAGCGCTTGAATCCGCCCATATTATCGTTGGCTCCGCACCCCATACGAATACGCCTGGCCCGGTGTCCCCTGTATCGCCTGTAGGCCCTGTATCGCCTGTAGGTCCTGTGGGGCCTGTGGGGCCGGTGTCGCCTGTGGGGCCTGTAGGGCCGGTGTCGCCTGTGGGGCCGGTGGGGCCGGTGTCGC
>JAEXPO010000282.1 GCA_023446675.1 Bacillota bacterium
GAATGATTTCGGGCATCGCTTACAGTGCAACGGAGGATGAAACAGCAGCAGCCCTTATGTATCTTAACTGGATGTGCCAGCCTGAGATACTCGCGAGCCTGCAGTACGGCATTGAGGGAACAACCTATGAGGTCAGTGCGGACGGCATTGCCGTTATGAAGGCCTATGAAGGCGTGGAAAGGCTTAATTACAACAATAACTCGGATATGTGGTGCGTAGTGACAACCCGCCAGCTCCAGGAAACCCACGAAAAAACTCTTGAGGCCATTGCCGTGGCGGCTACTCTTCCGGGCTACGAATACCTTATCAAGGATGCTTACAATAATTACCAGTCGGTAATTCAGTATTCTTACATGGACTACTCCTTCAGTGAGGTTGTTGCCTCTGAGGCAACCTACAGCTCCACGCTTCTGTCCAAATGGCAGGAATACTACACCCAGCTTCTCATGTGCAGGCCCGATCAGTTTGACGCTCTGTACAAAGCAGCCTGCGAGGATTATTTAAATTCAGGCTATCAAACCATTCTGGATGAGCGTGCTAAAATCTATGACGCAACCAAGTAGGGAGCTGGGAATGCTCCAGGGCAATGCTCAATAATTTAATAGGCATAAGCTTTACAGGGGGAGAGCCATAAACGCGTCTCCTCCTGTTCTTTTTTGTGATGCTGTCGATATAAAACGAACAGAAGGCTTGGGCAAGGGCAATAAAAAATAACTTACAACATTTAGAAGACATTGACCGAAGGCCAGGGGTATAATATTAAGTAATCCTGAATACAAGCCCATGAACATTATTATTAAGAACCAGGCAGATAATACGTTCTTTTGGAAGGAGAGGTGTTGGATGTTGATGATTACGGTGGTCATAGGCTAGAACATACGGTACAGAAGGTTTTTTCATTTTTCAGGATACGCAGGGTCGTATCCTTTTTGTTATTAAAGAATAAACATCCCCGGGGACTGGTCGCAGACGCGGCCTGCTGTTGGCCCATACGTGATTTGAGGTGTAACGTGTTATGATAAAAATGATCGTTAAAATAACCCATGTGGATTATGAGGCTATAGCCGGAAAGGTCATTCCCGCCATGGTTGAGCGCATGAGCATCCAGGGAAAGCTTCCGGAGCCGCTGAGGAAGCTGGGGCATATGCCGTCGTCTGTTGTGTCCTCCATGCTCAAATTGCTTTCACAAGGTGCAAAGGACGAAATAGCGGTCAACCTCATCCAAAGCAACGCACAAAGTATTATCGATTCGGCCAACCGCTTTATGCAGGACAGAGATCTTCCGCTGACGGTCAGGGAAATACAGGTTAGTAAACTGGAAGCCATTCATCTGTCCCTGTTTTTTGATGAGGTGGATTATGCCGCGCTTATCCTTGCAGCCTATGATAGTGCTTTGGATAAGCTTGGGCAGGACGATAGATTTGAAAAGCTTCAGCGGATTTTAAATCATTTGGGCAATAATTCAGAAAAGCTTATTGGTGCAGCCCTAAGCTCACTCACCCAAAGTGAGGCGGACGCACTGGTTGCTGAAATTATCGGAACTTATGAAAATGAAATTCTGACAGTCATTAATAAAATGGCCGACGACAACGGCCTTAAGCTTACCTTCGGGGAAATTAGCACTCTGCCCGTGTAATTGCTATCTGACAGAAAAACAAGCATCAGACAAAAAGCCCGGTCTCTTTAAAGAGGCCGGGTGTTTTTTTCTTAATCAGGCTTGAAAATAAGTGAGAAGGCATTGAAGCTATCTTTTCGGCATAAATGCTATTTAATGATTATTGCGATTTATCTAATTTTGTGGTAAAAACGATGTGTAAATTTATTCATTTCACACAAAAGCTTTTATAGCATTCGGTTCTGGGATTATGTTTTAGTCTGCACAAGGCCATATTATGGGATCAAGCTTTGTTTTCAGTAAGGGGGAGGTTTTGATATGACTGGAATGCGTCTTAACTGGCTGAAAGAAAGTGGAGGATATGGAAAAGAAGGCCCAGTGGAGCCTAAATATCATTATCTGTATGAAGTTGGGGGTATTTTGACCGGAACACTATAAAAGAGGGGAGCAATAACCATGTTCAGTTCAAGGTATTTCAGAAGACTGCAGGTGATTATTCTTCTTACCAGCATTATCCCCGTTCTAGTTTTTGCCGGGTACTCCAGTTTCTCAAAGAGGGCTTATCTTAGGGAACAGGTGCGTGAAGCCAATATGGAGCTCCTTAACAAAACAAAGAATTATGTAGAGGAGACGCTTCGCTTTATCCAGAATTATTATACCCTCATGCTTTTATACGAAGGCAACGGTAAATGGGAGAGCCTGGCCATTGATTACCGAAGGTCACTGGCTATTGAAGAAATACAGAAAAAGCTGGCCGGAGGGATTATTACCTATGACATTATCAAGGAAGTCATCCTCATCAATAATAATTATGATTGGGTTATAAGTCAGGCCAGGGTATCCACCTTTTCCGACAGGCAGGATTACGAACGCATCATGGAGCTTATCCGTACCGACGCCAATATCTTCTGGGCCTATGTGCCCTTTGGAGAGGATTTGCCCAATACCCTCATAAAAGGAGGGCTTGTTCTTATTATCAAATCCAGCATGGTTGGTGAAAGCCAGTCTTTTCCGGTGCTTCTTATTAACTTATCCAGCTACCAGTTTGAAAAGCTGTTTAATCATAAGGATGAGCTCTATCCTGTCATTGTGGTCAACAACCAGGGGATTATTCTCTATGACGGCCAGGACGGGCGGGTGGGAAGCAGCTATACCTCTGTTCCGTTTCTTGAAAAGGTGGCCCTCTCTGAGCTTAATGAAAAGGGATCCTTTTATAACAGCGAGCTGGAGCTTTATTTTAATTACAGCACTTCCGATACGGGCCTTACTTACTTTTCCTATTATTCGGAGGAGGATTTAAGCCTTCAAACCGCAGCC